>JAKIUY010000099.1 GCA_021647315.1 Victivallaceae bacterium | reverse complement strand
TGCGCCGGTTCTTTTAACGAGCCCTTAATCTAGCAGTGGTTCATTTTTTCGCAAGTCGAATCGGGCTTTTTTCAGCGTTTTTTATTACCCGCTAATCGATACTGAACTGCAGTGGCAAGCCTAAAGTGCTAAACCGCAGCAAAATAGCTATAGGCACGCTGAAAACAAAAAAAATGGGAGAATTTGAGGATATGAGTCCTATGGGACGCATGGAACTAATGTGGCGGCAGGCGGCCTAGGCAAAAAAGGGTCACTCTACCACTAATCACATCGAAGTGGAAATATTACCCTAGTGACTGATTGCTTTTACGGAGATGATCTGATCGGCTTTTATTTCTATGGTCTGGAACATTTCAGAATTTCCTGCTATTTTACTTAGCATCAGTTCTGCGGCCTGATTGGCAATAGCTCTGAAATCCTGTTTACAAACAAAAATATGCGAATAACGCTCACTCAGGCCAAACCAGTTGTCGAAAACACCAGCGATAGTTTCGCCTAGGTGCAGAGTTGATGAATTTACCTCATAAAACTGTTCGATACTGGATGATGATGACGCGACCACCGCAATTTTGCCGCTACTGGAAAAGTTTTCCGGGATGGATTTGCCAGTTGTAAATGGTATTCTTTCACGTATCATAATATCCACCGCGCCTTTGAAACGTGCCACTGCTGCTGAGTTTGTTTCATTAAATAATACAATAAACTGTTCAGCGCCCGCTTTTATGCATTGCTTAACCAAAGCTGTTGCGGCATCGGTATTAGCGGTAGTAACAGTTGTACATTCGCTGAAATCAGGTTGGCGGTCAATAAAGACCAACGGGAACCTGTTTTTTATCAGTGATTCGTATGGTGCTAATTCGTAATCGACTGAAGGAATGATAAATGCTCCATCTGCAACATTCTGCGAAAGTCTATTCAACAGATGTGAAAAGGTTTTCGCATCATTCTGATAGAGCGTTACCAGCAAATCATAACCTTGGCAATTAAGGCTTTCGCTAAGATACTGGGCCGGCTCCTGGACTATCGACTGTTTAAGATCGGGAATAATCATCCAAAGATTAAGCGTTTTGCCTAACACCAACTGCCGAGCGGCCAGGTTAGGATTGTAGCCCAGTTCCGCCGCTTTTTTGCAGATCAATATACGAGTCTGCTCCCGTACTCTGGGATCATGGCGCAAAGCCCGTGATACGGTCGAGATATCAACTTTACATATTTCAGCAATATTTTTTAGAGTCATTGCCATAATTTATAAGTTCTAATTTCAAATGGTTTTAATTCAACAGAAAGAGTGTTGTTAATGACAGTTTCTTCGCCTTCATCAGTCCACTCAATTAAATTAGTTCTAATGAGTTTTTTAACCGGAGCATTGAAACGCAATGCCGCACTTGAACGTTGACCTTTAGTTTCGACAAGGCGGACTATCAGACAAGTTTCTTTTTCCGCTTTTTTGATGACTTCAAGTGAAATATTATCCGCTTTCATTTCGCAGGGCAAGCTCGTTTTATTGGTTTTGAATCGCTCAAAACGTAATGGAGGCTGATTAAGTATCGCCGCGTTATTGATGACATTGGACTGGAGCAGATCGCCAATATGCGGCAACAGGCTGTAAGTGAATTCATGTTTACCAATATCCGCTGAGAAATCAGGGTATTTAGGTGAACGCAACAGGTTCAGGTCCAATATCTGGTTATGAACTTTATAGCCGTATTTACAGTCATTGAGAAGAGCCGCGCCGTACTGCGAATCAGAAATATCCGCGTAACGGTGCGCCGCGACTTCGTAGCGTGCCATATCCCAGCTGGTATTGCGTCCGGTAAAGCGTTTGATGTATCCATATT
Source organism: Victivallaceae bacterium (assembly GCA_021647315.1). Lineage (GTDB taxonomy): Bacteria > Verrucomicrobiota > Lentisphaeria > Victivallales > Victivallaceae > JAKIUY01. The sequence goes on along the minus strand of JAKIUY010000099.1, from coordinate 16,183 downwards.
GAATATCAAAAGTCGCTTCCGTGGTATGGGCTTCGATTGGAAATTTGGTTCTCAGCATTTTGTGCGCTTCATCCCAGTTTACCCTGGTTTTGAAATCAAGGCGTTTGCCGTGTCCTAGGATAATTTGCTGAGTGATTTTGGAATTACTGACAGTCAAGTCAAAATAAAGTATCTGACGTACCGGTCCAACGCTTTTAGCAACTTTAATTCCGCTGGCATCTTCCAAGTGCTGTTCCTCATAACCGAGGTCTATATCCCATGCATCGTATTCAACCGGATCATCATAATAAAGCGACAATACGTTCGCCGGATTTTGAACTTTTATTAATTCGTGTTGAGCTTCTTTATCGTAAGCACTGATTAATTGAGCATCGCTGTTGAATTCATAACGAATCAAATCATTTTCCAAAATAAGGTCGGAAGCAGAAGCCATGACAGCAGGGTTTTCGGCATCAGTTTTATCCAAGGTGATAAATTCGCAAGCCGGGACGCTGACATTTACTATAACTTTATCATGTTCGACTTGCCCAGCCAGAATTTTGCCATCGACGCTGGCGGTTTTCCACTCCTGCGGCAGCTCGATTGGACCGGTATAAACACAAGTCAAAGGATTGAATAAAGTTACGCTATTATCATCCGCGGTGAATAATTTTGCAGCGGCTTGAACCAATAATTCTTTACAGCATTCAGACATTTCAGCGTATTGCTGATGTGCCTCATCATAAACGCGGGTGATCGATGAACCCGGAATGATATCGTGAAATTGATTAATCAGCAATGTCTTCCAAAGCTGATTCATTTGCGGGCTTGGATAATCTTTCAGCGGCAGACAGGAATAAATAAATTCGACATGTTTCAAAAGATATTCAAGCTTGCGGTTGTATTTTTTGACTTTAGCCTGAGTAGTCAGGGTTCCCTGATGCTTTTCAAGGTAAAGCTCGCCGCTCCAGATTTCCAGTTTATCACTTGAAGCACTTATTTTTTCAAAAAAATCATCGGCGCGTCCCATGCTTACTTTTGGGCAGCCTTCGAGCTCTTTCAGCCGCATAGCACGTTCAATATAATCATTACGCGGACCGCCGCCGCCATTACCAATGCCGAATAGTGAAATAAATTCATCAAGTACATCCGCTTCCTTGAAGTCATTTTGGGCTTTGCTCAATTGTTCAGGAATTATAAGGGCATTGTAGTTGCTTTCCGGCGGGAAGTGGGTCAAAACGTCAGAACCGTCAATGCCGCGCCACATAAAAGTATGATGTGGAAACTCATTAAACAGATTCCAAGAAATTTTTTGCGTCAGGAAGTAATCGCAGCCACAGCCTTTGATTATTTGCGGCATGGTGCCGGAATAACCGAATACGTCCGGAATCCACAGATTTTTTACGTCAAATCCGAATTCATCCATGAAAAAGTTTTTGCCGTACAGAAACTGACGGATCATGGACTCACCGCTGATCAAATTGCAGTCAGCTTCAACCCACATGCCACCCTGCGGTTCCCAACGCCCATCGACTACAGCCTGCTTAATTTTTTTATAAAGTTCAGGATAATGGTCTTTAGTGAACTGATAATGTTGAGGCTGAGAAGCTCCGAAAACATATTCCGGGTATTTCTCGATATGAGCGATCTGGTTGGCGAATGTGCGCCCGCATTTGCGGATAGTTTCGCGAACCGGCCATAACCATCCGGTATCAATATGAGCATGACCCACTGCGGTAACTTTCAAGGCACTGGAATTAGCTTTTGAACTGAAGAGTTTTTCTTTGAGGAATTCTCTGGTTTTTGACGCGTTGGCGCGATCACCGCAATATATATCCACCGCGTCACAAAGAGTCATCAATATTTGCCGGTAACGGTAGTTTTCTTTTGTATAAGTTAACAGTAAACTCAACGCCACCTGAAGATCAAGACCTAACTGCCAGACCTCTTCATCGACAGTACAAAGTTTTAAAAAATTTACCTGACCAGTTGTTTTTCCCTCTGGGGTATCAGCATCTAAACGCGGATGCCCGGACATTTGCAATCCCGCGTAACCATTCGCTCCGGCATCAAGCCATAATTCCACTTGCTCGCCACCTTGTGCAGTATCATACAACGGGAAGTATTCATTAATAAAGTCTGCGTCAAAAACAGAATTATTGGTAACTCCCTGTAGCGGAATGCCTTCATGAGAAAAAATCAAAGCTTCTCCGCCAATATTCAAGCGTGCAATAATTTTTTCGCCAGCCCATTCCACAGGCACCTGACCGTTTAAATGAAACCAGGCGCATTGCCAGTTTGTTCCCCAGACAGCACCTTTTTCTATTGCTTTAAACTCATATCTATCTTTGTCTGCAAAAGAAACCGGTTCTTCACTAACAAAGTGATCTGCTTTTAAATCAATACTTTCTTTTATATAATCGCGTTTTAAACAATCATAAAAAACTTCTACTCGTCTTTGGTAAATACCTATTTTTTCAAGATGCATATCAATATATCCTTAAATAAAATCCAAACGTTTGTATTCGGTAAATATATATCTCATCGGGATTAAATACAAACGTTAGGGTTTATTCTTTTCTGCTAATTATCGGAAGAATGTTCGTCCTGCTTTTTTTTACTGTCACAACTATCGGGATCATCACAGCCTGAACAACCCGGACAGGAAAAATCACTCGTATTCCTGAGTTTACGAATGATGAAAATAAGACAAAATAAGACAATCGTTCCAACAAAAATATATTCAAGTTTAAACATAATAAACCTCTTTTAGAACAAAAGCAGTCCTACCTGATAAATAAGCACGGCAACCACAAAGGCCAGAGTTGTGCTATAGACGGTTGAAAAGATTGCCCAGCGCCACTTTCCGGTCTCTTTCTTTATCGCCGCTATCGTAACAAAACATGGTGCGTAAGCCATAATAAAAACTAAGAAGACAAATGCTTTCAGTCGATCCCAATCGGGGTCGACCGCGAGACGTTCAGATAACGATTGACTGTTATCTGCATCGACATTCTCCATTGCATAAGCAGTGCCGAGCGTACCCAACACCACCTCTTTTGCCGCAAAACCACCGACTAGAGCGATATTTTCACGCCAGTCAAACCCGGCAAATTGAGATAACGGGGTGAGAGCTGTTCCAAGACGTCCGGCAAAAGAGTATTGAAGCTGTTTGGCCTGAACCTGTTTAGTCGCGACATCTTCAGCAGTCGGCTCATAGCGCGGATAATACATCAGTGCCCAAATAATAATATTAATGGCCAGAATAATCGTCGCCGCTTTTTTTATATACATCCAGGTACGGTTCCAAGTATCAGTCAGAATACCACGCAAGGTCGGCAAATGATAAACCGGCAGTTCCATAACAAATGGTGTTTGCTCACCCTTGAAAATAGTTTTGCGCAATACCCAAGCCGCCCCCAGAGCAAAACACCAAGACAACAGCCATAATACCAGCATTATAAGTCCGCGTGAATTAACAAAAAAAGCAGCGATCAACATCGCATAGACCGGCATTTTAGCACCACAATTCATAAATGGCGCGACCAGAATAGTAATCAGCCGATCTTTTTCATCACGCAATGTCCGCGTTGCCATTACGCCGGGGACCGCGCACCCGCCGGCACCGAACCCGCCCGAAACAATCATTGCTAAAATTGATTTACCCTGCAAGCCAAAAATTCTCAGCACCCGGTCAAGAATAAATGCAACTCGGGCAATATAACCGGAGTCCTCCAGTACCGACAGGAAGAGGAACATAAAAAAAATCAGCGGCACAAAACTCATTACCCCGCCAACCCCACCGATAATACCGTCAGCCACCAATGAACGAAGCCATGGCAGGGTGATATATTGATTGGCGAGATTTCCCAGTGCGTCAAAGCTCAATTGGCAAAGCCCCGTCGGACTGACCCATTCATTAAAAGAAAAAGATACAGGAATCCATGTCAGGTCGTCAGCGCATTTGAAGACAAATAAAAACAGCAGATAGACTATTAGTCCTAAAAACAGTGGACCGAAAAAACGTTGGCAGACCACTCGGTCAATAATATCGGTCAGCATCCGATTTGAAATTAACGGTTCTTTTACTGTTTGACGAACAACACCGCCGGCAAAAGCATAACGAGCCTCAACCACCGCTGTTGTCGATTCCTCATTTGAATGATGACGCAGTTGTTGCTTGGCAATCTTCAGTGCCGCATTGATTGGAGCAAAATTATTATTATCATTGAGTTTCTTTAACAGTACACCATCATCTTCAAGCAGCTTTACAGCAACCCAGCGTGAGGGGAAGTGACCACAGAATTCAGCGTGATTCTCAATCACTTTTTTGAGTGGCGGCAGCACATTCTGCAATTCATGCGAATAGCTTAATCGGTGTGGCTTAGTCGGCTGTTCAAGCACTGCAAGGCTGACTGCTTTCAGTTCGTCAATGCCACGCCGTTTATTGGCCGCGGTAAATACCGCTTTCACTCCCATAACTTGTGAGAGTTGTTCAATATCTATTTGTAACCCTTTCTTTTCAGCTACATCAACCATATTCAGTGCCAGAATAATTGGCACTTCAAGCTCGATCAGTTGCGCGGTAAGGTAGAGGTTACGTTCAAGATTACTCACATCAATAACATTGATAATGATATCCGGTTTTTCATCAACAATAAAATTCCTGGCAACCACCTCTTCCTGTGAATAGGCATTAAGCGAATAGGTTCCGGGCAAATCAATGATTTCAACCTTCTCATCACCAAATTTTGCCTCGCCCGAAACCAGTTCAACGGTAACCCCTGGATAATTTCCCACCCGCTGCATACTGCCAGTCAACAGGTTAAACAGACATGTTTTGCCTGAATTAGGATTACCCGCTATAGCTATTTTTTTCATCACCTATGCTCTTTTTATCATTAACCATTAATTCCGGTTATTACTTCAATCAGTTTCCCTTCCGCCACCCGTAATGCCAATGAATAACTTTTAATTCTGATCTGAATTGGGTCCATCAATGGCGCATAGCGTTCAACTTTAAGTTCAGACCCAGCAATAATTCCCATATCCATCATGCGCTGTTTTATCGCCCCGCTACCGCCAACTCGAACAATCTGGGCTATTTCACCCTCTTTCATTTCTGCCAATGTCATGTTAATTCCTGTTAATAAATTTATGGTACATGCTGAATTTCACCGTAAACCAAAAGCGACGTAATTGCACTGTATTTTCGTTTAGACACTACCTAACTTAACTTCTAAGTTCTTTCTCTCTATAATCACCTTGTGAGCCATTCCACATCCTAGGGCAATCCGCCCGTTTGAGCTGTTCACTACAACTCGCCCACAGTCACTGTGACTGATAACTTCTACTTGACAGCCAGGTCTGATACCGATTGATACTAGGCGACACTGGCATTCTGAACCACAGCCATCCAAGCCTATAACCACCGCGTGGTCACCGTTTTTTAAATCACTTAGTCTAGATGAATTAGTCACTGATTATCTCTCTCTCTGTTATAATGTAAGCACCTGATAAATTAGGGCATCCTAACAATAATACAACTCATAATCATCATTAAACCTGTAAAAAATTCAAAAACATAATACCTCTGTTTAATTTTCAGACTTTAGTCTGCTTTTTGAGCGTATAGTTTGCAGACTAAAGTCTGTACTCCAACAAAAAACAACATCTGCACGATCTGTTCGAATAGCGTCTATTTAGAAATATTTTAGTTTAAAAATATACTTCTCATGTTATTTTACCAATTACTGTCTAAAAATTAGTAAGAACTATATTTTTAATGCCCAGATTTCAAAGAAAATTCTTTGAAATTGATACAAACGGAGCGGAGAAAAGCCTTTATTTTCCGCGATGCGGAAAATTCAAAAAGCTTTTCGAGTACCGTCTATTTAGAGGTAATCTCAGCTATGATTTGTTGGGCAATTATAGCTTTATCCGCTAACGCTAATTCGATTAGCTGACCATTGGCACTGAGCATGGTGACGGCATTACGGTCACCGGCAAAGCCCTGCCCGGGCTTGCCGATATCATTGGCGATAATCCAATCCAGATTTTTCCGGGATAATTTTTCTTTGGCATTGCTGATAAGGTTATCGGTTTCAGCCGCAAAACCGCATAAAATCTGTCCGGGACGTTTTATCTCGCCCAGGCTGGCCAGAATGTCTTCAGTGCGTTCAAATTCAATCACTAGATTACCGGATGATTTTTTCAATTTCCCCGGCAGGGCATTTAGTGGACGGTAGTCGGCAACCGCAGCACTCATAATTACAATGTCCGCATTCGTGGCGGCAGTTTTAACTGCAATCGCCATCTGGGCGGCAGTTTCGACTTTAATAAGTTCAATGTTGCCAGGCGGGGGTGGCAGAGTTACAGGACCGCTGATCAGTACTACTTCCATGCCGGATTCGGCGGCGGCAGAGGCCAGGGCATAGCCCATTTTGCCGGATGAGCGGTTGGAAATAAATCTGACTGTATCAATGCTTTCCCGGGTGGGCCCGGCGCTGATAACGATTTTCATAACACTTCAACCATATTTAATACCGTTTTGCGATCTAAAAAGCTACAGACGTTCGTCTGGCTTATACTGCTTCAAACTCCGCTCCTGCGTCGCTACGGAAGCAACTTATGTCGAAAGTTTTGTACATGTTAGGCTCCAAGTGCCTATTAAAGAGCTGCGCAGTTGAATTTAAACAGGCACAGTAAACTAGCCCAAAGAATGCACTTGTGTATAATTCAAAGAGTAAAACGGAGAGCTTGCAGGCAATGCGTTTATTCGCCACCCGGTACGTGATTTCAAACGTGTCCCGGAGGTTGTCTCCCACATTGAAAGCCTGCGGCGGAAATTGTTGTTCTGCTTTACTCAGGGGCAACTAAATGCTTTCCTCCATCGACGTAGAGAATATGTCCGGTAATTGCATCACTGATGGTCAGCAGCATACAGGCATTTACGACATCATCCATGCTGATGATTTTCCCCATCGGCATTCTGGCGATACTTTTAGCCATGGATTTGTCTTCATTATCTGCCGGTGGCAATACCGGACCGAGCGCCAAGCCATTGACTCTTATTTTTTTTGACGCATAATCTTTGGCGGCACGGATGGTCGCATCAGCCAAGGCACGTTTTGACAGCAGATAACTACCGGCATTAATCGGCGTATGGTCAGCGGCTTCATCAAGCATATTAATAATACAACCTTCGGTTAACCCCTGCTGAGATTTGAAGCGTTGCATAAGTTGAAGCGGAATCCGGTAATTGACCTGCATCTGTTTAGCAAACTGTTCAGGGGGTTCCTGGCTACTGCGCTGCTGGATAAATATCGAAGCGTTATTGATTAAAACATCAACTCTGCCACATGCCAGCATCAGCCGTTTAGCCGCATCATTTTTTGCTAGGTCACATTGGACTATTTTTGAATGCTGTAGCTTGCGCGACAGATCCTGAGCCTCTTCAAGTGACTCGTTGCAGTGGATAATAATATTTGCACCAGCTGCGTGAAAACTCTCACATAGTGCTTGTCCGATGCGTACCGCTCCGCCGGTGATTAAAACATTCTTTCCTTTAAGTTCCATAAAATATCCCTTCGCAGTTGTTTTTTATTCACAGAACTGCAATCTATACTCCCCCTTATATTTCGCAGTTCTGAATATTTAAATGAATATATATAATACACCGTTTTATAGTATCGGCAAATCTTTTCCTGCTGATACAGCGAAAATAACTATTTGCTGACTGCAGCTTCTACCTGAGCCGGAGCAGTCTTTGTCGCGCTTTCAGCATCAACGGTCTTAGTCGGCATTGCCATCAGAGAAAATACCAGCGCAAAAATTGCAACCGTTTCGACAACTCCGAGAATCATCAGATAGTTAGCGAAACCTTTACCGGTTTCAGCGAACGCATCACAGCCGCCAGCTCCAGCACGTCCCTGATACCAGGCAGACATTCCCATCGCAATTCCACCGATCACGCCGATTACCAGCAGTAACGGCCAGGCGGCAGGGTTATCCTTAGCCGCGCCCTGGATAAATATCAGCATAACCATGCCGTAGATGGTCTGCGAGAGCGGAGCTCCAGCCAGAGCCATCAGTAAAAACGGTGCCGGCTTATTCTGGGCGTAGCACTTTTTCCAGGCGCCAATTGCCGAGCTTCCGGCGGTTCCTGTGCCCATGGCTGAGCCAATTGCGGCAAAAGCCACAGCTGAGTAGCCACCGATCATCGCCATATTAGTCATCATTTCATTTGTCATTTGTCTATCTCCTTAATTTTTTTAAATGGATTATAATCAAACCCGGCCCAACGCAGGCCGACATGATTGGAAAACTCCAGGGTGTTAAGTCGTATACCATGCACCAATACTCCCATTAGACATAATAAAATATTCAGTGTATGACCGAAAAAAACCACAATTGCGGCACCGATAATACCGACAACCGGCCATGGCGTAGCTTCTGCCAGGCTGGCGGCCATACCATTAAAGCTTACCGCAATAGAGTATCCTGCAAGACCGACTGCAAAAAGTCGGATATATGAGAGCATATCAACAAAACTGCCGATCGCGCCAAAAGGGAAATTAAATACTTCGCCCGGGTCGGACCACTTGACATCACAAGCGGCGACCAGAATAAACCCGATTATATAAAGGTAATACATGTGGACCTGGAATGCGCCGGGATAGACGATTAGTTTTATTATCAGAAAATAGTTAGCAATCAATACTAAAACCCAGCCGGCCTGCCCCAGGAATTTTTTAACCGTGCCGCCTTTCAGGCCATGCCAGATTCGTCCAATGCTCAATTGTGCCAATGCCAAAATAAAACAGATTTGCTGAATATGCTGGTCTTTGGCACTGGGATCAGTGAAAAAGTTCAACCCTGGAGCCGAAAGTCCAAACCAGTTACCGTTCAATGCGCCCCAGATAATTGTTGCTGTACTCAAAACGATGAAGAGGTTAATCGGCAATCTGAATTCAGGTTTTCTGAATTTAAATTTACAGGCAATTGCCGCCAGCAGGAAGAGTGAACCATAGCCTGCATCCCCGATAATCATACTGAAAAACAGAATAAAAAAGAGCAGAAATACTACACTGACATCAATTTCCCGGTAACCGGAGGAGATACCGATAAAATTAAATATTGGCTTAATAATATTGAATATTTTTGGAACTTTAGTCAAAGTCGGCACCTGGTCGTCAGGCGACGGATCTGTCAGCAGTAGCGCCCAGCCATGCTGTTTTGAACTCACAATAAGATTTTGTTCTTCCGGAGACGGAATGTAACCGTTCAGCACCGCAATATGTTCATGCGTAGACATACCGTCACGCGTCCGTAAAAACTCGGTTTCACTTTTCAGCTTAGCCAATTCATCTTCAAATTGGCTAAGACTTTCCGCCGCTTTGTCCAGGGATTGATTTATCTCTTTATCACGTTGCGAACGTTTAGCTATATCAGCCTGCACTTCAACCAGACTGACCTCTTCAGGAATGACTGCCAGCGGCAGTTCACTATCAAGCGGTTCATCACTGATGACTGCAAAATTCACCAAGGTTTTGTTTTGTGAGATCAATTGACTCTTCAAGCCTTGAGCCGCCAGCTGCTGATACTTTTTCGGCGTGGCTTGGCAGAGCGCGACATTGATGCCGCGTTCTTTCAGTGTCGCAATCAGCTTTGGTGAAAAATTACCCCAAGGCAATAGCTGGTCCAGGGCTTTATGCAGTGAATCAAGTTGACGGTTGTTTTTATCCTGTTCATCAAGCAGAGCGGCAATAGCGTGCATATCCAATACTGAAGTTGTCGGAGCAACAGTTTTACCGCTGGGGTTACGTCCACTGAGCACGTTATTGATTTTTTCAAGAATCGTCACTCTGGTTTCGCATTGGGTACGATCATCGCTGACTACCCGGTTTCCCGCAGTAATATGCATTACTCCCAGGTCGCGTAGGGCTTCCAGCGTTGACTGTTTATCATTGGCCAGACAGAGCAGGGAAACTTTTTTCATCGGCACAATCATGCTGCGACCTCCCTGGCTTTGCCCTTGGCTATTTTTGAACGTGCCACGGCACTGGTATCCATATCGCCGAGATAAATTCTGATACGGCGAATATTATCTTGGCATTCAGGAATTTTAACCTTTTCAAAAAGGTTGACCCGTTGCGTGGTTGTTCTTAATTCTGCCGCCAGCAGATTATACTGCTCTTCAATTATTTTATGTTCTTCCTGAATAGAAATAAGTTGTTGTATCGCTTCGATAGCATTGTCCAGCCATAATTCTTCACTGAACAGATCATAAGCCGCCACTTTGAATTTCACCCCGTCAAAAATAGGCACCTGAACACCAGCAATATTACTTTCACCTGTCCTGACCTCATCAAGGCAGATCAACGCGGTCAGTTTTTCTACCGTATCAGCCGTCCCAAACAGGGCAATCCATGAACCGAGCTGCTGCCGTAAAGCTTCAGCTGCCGCTTCATTTTTGCGTAACAGTTCCTGACTCTTGCGTATCTCCATCTGGAGCTGCTGTTTTTTTAACTGCAATGTCGGCAGAAAACGCATGAATTGCTTAAGCGCATCACGCTGTGTCTTCATTTCAGTTTTGGTCATCTTTATCTTTGCCATCTTACTTCCACATTATTTAGGCCAATATTCTTCAAGCAGATCGCTTTTGATCCCGGTCTCGGTCTGATCAAAACACTCAGCTAAGGTTGTCCAGCCCAAATCAAGTGCCTCTTCAAGCGGAATATTCACACTCAAATCCATCATCCGCGCTTCAAACAGATCCCCATATTTCAATAATTTACTGTCCCAGCTGCTCATCTGAAAGCCCATGGACTGTTTTTCCAACGTCTCTTTGAAATCCGCGTAGAGCCGGATCATCGTATCCATGATGACGCGGTGATCTGAACGCGTATCGGCGTTAACCTGCTGTTTCAGCCGGCTGAGTGAACCGAAAGGTTCAATACGGCCGTTACGCAGATAAAACTGACCTTCAGTGATATATCCGGTATTATCCGGAATCGGATGCGTTACATCATCACCCGGCATGGTGGTTGCCGCTAAGACCGTAATTGAACCGGCATCGTCGAAGTCAACGGCTTTTTCGTAACGTGATGCCAACTGACTGTAGAGATCCCCGGGATAACCACGGTTAGACGGAATCTGTTCCATTGTGATCGCAATTTCTTTCATCGCGTCTGCAAAGTTGGTCATATCGGAAAGCAGGACCAGTACCCGTTTGCCTTTCAGTGCGTAACTTTCAGCTACAGCGAGGGCCATATCCGGTACCAACATACATTCAACCACCGGATCAGCCGCGGTATGAATAAACATTACGGTACGGGAGAGCGCACCGGCTTCATCCAGAGTATTACGGAAGAAGAGATAATCATCATATTTAAGCCCCATGCCGCCGAGAATAATTACGTCAACTTCAGCCTGCAGGGCAATGCGTGCCAACAATGCATTATAAGGTTCGCCAGCAATTGAAAAAATCGGTAATTTCTGTGATTCAACCAGGGTGTTAAACAGGTCAATCATCGGAATTCCGGTACGAATCATATTTTTAGGGATAATACGTCGAGCCGGATTAACTGACGGACCGCCAATGGCAATCATATCATCTTTGATTTCAGCACGATTGTCACGCGGAACCCCATTACCGCTGAATACCCGCCCCAACAGGTTTTCCGATGACGATACCTGCATCGGATAACCCAGAAAACGGACTTCGTCTCCGGTACTGATACCACGACTGCCAGCGAATACCTGAAGATGAACTTTGTTATTATCCAGACGAATAACCTGGGCCAGTGACGTGCCGAGTGAACTACTCACTTCTGCCAAATCATTATAGGCGACATTATCTGCTTCAACGGTAATCACGTTACCGGCTATTTGTATTATACGATGGTATACCTTACGCATCGGTACCCTCCTTCATTTTTGCATCAATTGCTGCTTCAAGCTCTTTAAATTCATTGCTTTCCTGTGCTGCGTAGTTCCAGTTGATGAAAATCTGCCGCAACTCCAGGAAATAACGCCGGGTCTTTTCTTTATCGGTAAATTTGAATTTCGCGTCCAAAATTGAAATCACTTTAGCAAAGACATACTGCTGCCGCTCTTCACTGGTCGCGCCGTCAACATCATCAAAAGTATTCTGCTGGAGATAGACATAGTCAAGGAACTCACTTTTCAGATAAATAATAAAATCATCAATATTGGTTCCTTCTTCACCGATAACTTTCATCATCTGATTGACTTCGCTGCCACGCGATAGACATTGCCGAGCTTTGGCAATCGACTCGTCATCAACAATACTGGGATAATGACTCCAGCTATCAAGCGGATGAATCGCCGGAAACCGGCGGGCATCGGAACGTTCACGGGAAAGACCCAAAAATGCTCCTACCACTTTCAATGTTGCCTGGGTTACCGGTTCTTCAAAGTTACCGCCAGCCGGACTGACCGCCCCCCCAATCGTTACTGAACCAAGTTCACCACTGTTAAGTTTGACTAACCCGGCGCGTTCATAGAAAGCGGCGATTACTGATTCAAGATAGGCGGGAAATGCCTCTTCACCCGGGATCTCTTCGAGCCGTCCGGACATTTCACGCAGTGCCTGAGCCCAACGAGAAGTTGAGTCGGCAAGCAGCAGAGTATTAAGTCCCATTTGGCGATAATATTCACACAGGGTCACTGCCGTGTAAACCGATGCCTCGCGGGCCGCTACCGGCATGGAACTGGTATTACAGATAATAATGGAACGTTCCATCAAAGTCCGTCCGGTGCGCGGGTCTTCAAGTTCGGGAAATTCACGGAGAATTTCTACCACTTCACCCGCGCGTTCACCACATGCCGCCACGACGACCACATCAGCTTCTGCATACTGACTTAAAGCATGTTGCAGTACGGTTTTACCTGCGCCGAAAGGGCCTGGGGTACAGAATGTTCCGCCTACCGCAACCGGAAAGAATGTATCAATTGTCCGTTGTTGAGTAATCAGGGGTTTCTGTGGCAGGATTTTTTCTTTATAGGTTGAAATTGGAATTTTCACCGGCCAGTTTTGAACCATGGTAACGGTGATTTCTTCACCTTTCCGGCTTTTCAGCAGAGCCATTTTATCAGCAATTTTATACTTGCCGGCAGCAGTTATTTCAGTTACTTCCCATTCTTCTTTCAGTTTAAATGGTGCCATTGTGTAGTGTTTAAAAATACCTTCCATCACATAACCGAGATAGTCACCGGCACTTACTTTAGCCCCGACTTCAACCATTGGGGTAAACTCCCATTCGGCTTCATAATCCAGAGCCGGCAGGTAGAGACCGCGCTGGAGAAAGAAACCGGATATTTCGGCCAGGTCATTAAGTGGATTCTGCAAACCGTCAAAGACACGGGTCAGCAGCCCGGGGCCAAGTTCAACGCTGAGCAGCTCATCGGTAAATTCAACTTTATCACCAACTTTCAACCCGCCGGTTTCCTCGAAGACCTGAAGGTCGGCAAGTTTACCGCGAATCCGGATTACCTCGCACTTCAGCCGTTCTTCACCGGTAATTGCGTAGGCAACTTCATTCTGGGTGACAAATGTGTCAAACTCAACGGTCAGCATATTGCCATTGACCCCGACTATTGTCCCGGTATTATTGTCTTGCATATTATATATTCCTTAAGCAATTTATTAATTATTTTCAGTTTTCATTAACGCATGGCTGGTCTGCGCGTTATTTATCCCGGCAATCGCCAAATCCATATTCCTGTACCCGGTTTCATTCTCACGGGGCAGATATTTTTCAAGCAACAGTAATTTCACCATATAAATACACAGAGCGTTAAAAGTAAAGGCATTGCCGCTTTCAATATCATCCAAGCGCCGCCAGCGCAATGCATCTAAATGACGTTCGCACTCCAACGGGTTGCCCAGCGCAACCGCTTCTTGAATAACGGTGTCGATTTCAGAGAAAAAATCATTTTCATGGCGTAAATATTCATCAGCGCTGTTATCAGATGTTCCACGACGCAAAGCCAGGCGGTTCCGCAGACAGGTTTCCCAGTCGTACCAGGCTGTTACCGCGGAGCAGACAGAATTTTCACTGCTCTCCATGTCCGGCACCAGTGCCAGCTGCTGCAAGATGGTAAAATCCTGCTTCGACAGCTTGTCCTCGCAACTTGCAAGTAGTTGGTCACGGTTTATCTGTGGAGAGTCGCCAAGCCGTAACATCGGCAGGGAGCTCATAAGATAGTAAAAATCAGCCATTTTGTCCTCGTTGACAGTTTACTTTCAAAGAAATTTACTTTTCTTTCAGAACAGCACCCAGCCGTGGACCGACATAGGCGCAAATCATTTCTGCCAGAACTTCATCACTTACATCAAAAAAGATATCGCTATTCTTGAAACCCAACTTGAGCCCGGAACTGAAATCATGTCCGCTGAACAATTCAGGTTCCTGCTTAAGATTTTTCGTCAGGCTGGATTTCATTAACTCTTCCATCTTGCCCAAGTCGCCAGGGGAAACCATTAAGTCAATACCGGTTTCAACTATGCCCGGTTCAAATTTACCCACCATTTCCAGAATAATTTTGCCCATGAATTCAGGCGTCATGGTTTCACCAATCGATGATTTGACTACCATATTCAAACGCTCCAGCAATTCGGCATTCAATGCCAGGACAATATCCCGAGCCGCCTGTTTGATGGTTGCCGCCGCGCGTTTTTCACTTACCGCCGCATCCTTCTCCGCCGAACCTATCAGGCCTGCTGCTTTGTTTTCGGCCTCAAGAATAATCTTCTTTGCCTGTTCATTGGCATCAGCAATTATCTGATCCTTTTCAGCATCGGCTTTTTTAATGCCTTCATCATGTATTTTTTCTAATAGTCCTTGAAGTTCTTCTGCCATGTCAGCTCCTTCCTATATAAACTTGTTTAGGTTGAAATCTTAACTTTTACTTCTTTCATTTGAATATAGATAGACAAATAAATGAATTAAAAACTACCCATAATGGGTATAAATTTTATGTTTTAACCCGAATTCGGTGGGAAAATACACATCATCATCTCTTTTCTCTACGGATTCTGGTTTATTAAGTTAATAACATATTAAACTACACTGATAACGTGTCATTTTCAATCTAATTCACAGATATTTAAAAGCATTAATTAGACGCTGTTTAAAAAAAATCGGAGTACCGAAACTTTTTAATATATTCAATATTTATTGTGTGCAGTATAATTGTTTTGTCAGCTCAGCACATATTGCTTCCGGCAACGGAGTTAAATTTTGGGCCGCCTGAATATATTCCTGCAAATGCTCACAATTTGCTGTTCCGCCGACACAGGATATAAAATTCTGGCTGCTAAGGATAAATCTCATCGAAAAGTCAACAAGGTTTCGGCAGTCTGTCTGATGGTATAATTCGATAATTTTTTTAATTTTCTCGGGGTTCACCCGGTCCGGATTTTTTTCTGAGGCTGCGAGAGCTTTTCCCGGTGTCACAAGGCCGCCATGCACAATCCGCATGGAAATAAGGTTTATATCCGCCTGCTGCATTTGACTGAAAAGCTGATTACCAGCCTGTTTTTCATAGAAATTATAATAGAAAATAAAGGTATCAAACAGTTTATGCTGCAACGCTTTCAGCGCATCGGCTGAAAATAACTCAAATACTTCCATGATAAAATTTTCAACCAAGCCACGCTCTTTTAACTTGCAACATGCTTCAAACATCGGTCCCTCGTTCAGAAAATCATCAACTATTTCTCTTTTTTCCATCGTATCCTTGCAAAGCTGGGCACAGTGTATTTTATCAAGATTCAACGTTCTGAGTAGATCTTCAACATCATAGGTAATCAATTCATGGCGGTCACAGCGAATTTTAGCAATAACTTCAGGAATTTGTCCAGGTGCCTCTTTAAACGCATGATTGAGCACCATAAATGTACCGCCCATTTTGCCATATTCCTGACTTGTGTGAAAAGAGATTCCGGCATCCATCGCGGTTCTGGCAACCTTGATGTCATTGTCAAAGTTTTCCACAGTCCGTCCAAGTGACATCGTGCCGAATGTATACGGGGTAAGCTTTAAATTATGTCGAGTAGGCATAATATATTTCCTTTCTTTTAGATTTAATTTCTTTTGTTGTTGGCTTCACCCTTTCGGTTGTGAAGTACCTAATTATTTAAATCGTGAGTAACGAACATCAACGCCCCTCACAG
>JAKIUY010000098.1 GCA_021647315.1 Victivallaceae bacterium | reverse complement strand
GGAACCTCTCTTGATTTTATATCAAAAAGCGCAATAAAAAAGGGGGAAGACGGTTTTTCTCTGTTTTTTATTGATTTTAAGTAAGAAAATAGGTCTGTAACCATAGGTAAGGGTTGACAGTACCAACTTTATTATAAGGATAAAAAAAATGTCAGTCAGAACACACAAAAAAACAAGCCGTAAGAGCAAAGGATTTAAGAGTAACTTTGACTACCTGGAAAACTATTTCGATCTTTTATATGAACAGGTATCTCTTTACGCAGTGAAGAACATGGATGTAATCCTTAAAGGAAATTCAATAACCCAGGATAATGCAAAAGATTTCTACCTTAAACTAGGATTAAAAAACAAACAATGCATCCCCGAAAAAATCACAGCAATGACGCAGGCATACAATGATTCGCAATATACATTTCAAGCTAGGGTTAAAGCATCAAAAATTACATTACATCTAGAAAGCCTCGCATTCACACACCAATTAATTGAGTTTGAGAAAAATGCTATTGCTCTGGCATTGGCTGTAGCAACTGACCCGCGTTTCAACATACTCGGTGAAAATCTTGATTTTAATAATATTTATAAAAATTGGACTATAAAAGATTATCTGAATATTTTGACAGGCTCATTTAAAGAACGCGTTAATTTCAGACGATATTTTATGGCTACCGGAAAATTAAACAGCAAAGGGTTGATTTTACTAGAATACGACGGTGGAAGCGTCGGCACTGAAAATAATTTTCTTGAAATGTCAGTTCAATTGCCACGGCGAATAAGCAGTGCTATTTATGGTGAAGATGAACCGGAAGATATGATTCTGGCATTCAGTGAAATCATCACCCCTACCCTGTCCATTGATAATGTTGTTCTGGACGAAGAACTAAAACGCGAAGTTTCAGACTTGGTAGAGAAGCGAGAGCTCTTTATGAAACGACGCATTGAATGGGGAATAGATAAAGTCCTCTCATACGGCATGGGAACTATTATGCTGTTCAGTGGTAGTCCAGGGACAGGTAAAACAATGCTGGCTCATGCTTTGGCAAAACATGCAAATCTTAAATTACTTCAGGTAACTGTACCAAATTTACTTAATGTTTTTGTCTCTTTTGAAGAGA
Source organism: Victivallaceae bacterium (assembly GCA_021647315.1). Classification (GTDB taxonomy): domain Bacteria; phylum Verrucomicrobiota; class Lentisphaeria; order Victivallales; family Victivallaceae; genus JAKIUY01. The sequence goes on along the minus strand of JAKIUY010000098.1, from coordinate 17,169 downwards.
ATTTTCGTTTGTTATTACGTGAAGCTAAATTGCAAAATGCCATTCTGTTTTTTGATGAAGCCGACGAACTCTTTGCTGATCGTTGCATAAATCAACATATGCCGACTATTCTGCGTGAGTTTGAACGTTTTGACGGTATCGCGATACTGGCAACTAACCGCAAGCAGATCTTGGATGAGGCGATGGATCGGCGAATTCTTTACAAACTGGATTTCGGTTTACCATCACCTGAAATGCGGGAAAAGATCTGGCGGGAACATCTGCCACCACAGTTGCCTATGGCTGATGATGTAAACTTGACCGAGTTGGCAGAAAAATATGAATTTGCCGGTGGTTACATAAAAAATGCGGTACTGCTGGCAACCCAGAAGGCGGTTGCTCGTACGGGAAATAAAGCTAAAGTATTCCATGCAGATCTCCGCTGGGCCGCAAGCAGACAACGTGACAGCCAGCTTGAACGTTTTGCAGATAAAGTCACACCCAAGGTAAAAATGGCTGAGATCATTGTTCCACCAACCTTGAAAAGCAGACTCGACAACATTATCAATGAATATCGTAATACCAACAAAGTTTACGAGCAATGGGCATTTAAATCTACTATTCATCATGGTAAAGCTATAACGGCACTATTCCACGGCGAACCTGGGGTTGGCAAAACAATGGCGGCTGAAGCGATGGCTTCGGAACTGGGGCTTAATCTCTATCCGGTAAAAATATCGGCAATTGTCAGCTGTTACGTTGGCGAAACCGCTAAAAATCTGAAAAATATATTTGCTGCGGCTCGGGATGCAGAGGCTGTCCTGCTATTTGATGAAGCTGATGCCCTGTTCAGTGCCAGGATTGAAGGTGGTTCGTACCACGCAGTGTATCTTAATCAGCAGGTTGATACCCTATTGCAGGAGATCGAACGTTTTGACGGCATTGTTATCCTAACCTCCAATATGCCTGAAAGGCTGGATAAGGCGTTCAGCCGTCGTATTCGTCATCATCTGAATTTTCCATTCCCATCATCATCAGCCAGAGAGCAGATATGGCAACATCATTTCCCGAAATCTGCTCCATTGGCAAAAGATATTGATTTTGCTGCCCTGGGCAAAGATTACGAGCTGAGCGGCGGAATTATCCGTAACCTGGCAATCAAAGCGGCCTTTGCAGCGGCAGGCAACCAAGCAAAGTTGATAACCATGGATTTACTGGAAGAACTAATAACAGCAGAGCTGGATACCCAAACCAGAAAACCAAAAAACCTCGGTTTCGGCAATGTAGCATAGACATCCCGGTTGTGGATTTATGCGGGCGGGATGCCCGCGTTCCCAGGTTATTGCGTGGTATCTTGCCGCAGATGGCACAATCGTGACACAATGTCACACTAATATACCCATGTCTCACATTATCACTGTCACACTTATCACGCCCACTTCGACCAATAAATCATAAACTACTATTTATAAGTTAGTTATCAATCAAGAATAAATATTGGCACGGGTGTTGCTTTATATACATCTGTAATTTAATTAGAAAGTAAATTTTATCACATTTCAACTATTATATATAAGGAATATAAACTATGGCTAAAATTATTGGTATTGACCTTGGAACCACTAACTGCTGTATGGCAGTAATGGAACATGGCGAAGCAAAAGTTATCCCTAACGCAGAAGGCAACCGGACAACTCCGTCAATCGTTGCGTTTGCAAAAAACGGCGAACGTCTGGTAGGACAGACAGCAAAACGGCAGGCGGTAACCAACCCTAATCACACAATTTTTTCAGTAAAACGTTTCATGGGGCGTAAAGCCACTGAAGTGGGTGAAGAAAAACATCTGGTACCTTATAAAATTGTTGCCGCAAAAAACGGTGATGCTCATATTAAGATCGAAGATAAAACCTATTCACCACCAGAAATTTCAGCAATGATTCTGCAGAAACTCAAAGCTGATGCAGAAGCCTATCTGGGCGAAGAGGTCAAACAGGCGGTTATTACTGTTCCTGCATACTTCAATGACAGTCAGCGTCAGGCTACTAAAGATGCCGGCAAAATTGCCGGGCTGGAAGTTTTACGTATTATCAATGAGCCGACCGCGGCATCATTGGCCTACGGACTGGATAAAAAATCTGAAGAAACGGTTGCAGTATATGACCTCGGTGGCGGTACTTTCGATATCTCTGTTCTGGAAATCGGTGACGGAGTATTTGAAGTAAAAGCAACTAATGGTGATACTCACCTCGGTGGCGATGACTTTGACCAAGTTGTTATTGACTTCCTGGCTGAAACATTCCAGAAAGAAAACGGCGTTGATCTGCGTAAAGATCCACAAGCACTCCAACGGCTCAAAGAGGCAGCGGAAAAAGCGAAATGCGAACTCTCTTCAAGCATGTCAACCGACATCAACCTGCCGTTCATCACCATGAACGAAAGTGGTCCGTTGCATCTGACCCTCACAATCAGCCGTGCGGATTTTGAAAAAATGGCTGATCCATTGGTTCAACGCACGGTTAATCCATGTAATGCATGTATGAAAGATGCCGGTGTCAGCACCTCTGAAATCAACGAAGTTATTATGGTCGGTGGTATGACCAGAATGCCACGTGTTCAGACTAAATCACAGGAAATTTTCGCGAAAGAGCCACATAAAGGAGTTAATCCTGACGAAGTGGTCGCATGTGGTGCGGCAATTCAGGGTGGAGTTCTCGGTGGTACAGTTGAAGATGTCGTACTGCTCGACGTTACTCCACTGTCACTCGGCATTGAAACCATGGGCGGTATTTTCACCCGTCTGATTGACCGGAACACCACTATTCCAACTCGTAAGAGTGAAATATTCAGTACAGCTGCAGATAATCAGCCGTCAGTTGATATTCATGTTCTGCAGGGCGAACGCGATATGGCAAATTCCAACAAAAGTATCGGACGTTTCAGACTTGACGGCATTCCTTCAGCACCACGCGGAGTACCGCAGATTGAAGTAACATTTGATATTGATGCCAACGGTATTCAACATATTACCGCCAAAGATCTCGGCACCGGCAAAGAGCAGAAAATTACTATTTCCGCTGATTCCGGTTTGAGTGATGACGAGGTCGAAAAGATGGTTAACGATGCAAAATCTCATGCTGAAGAAGACAAACAGGCAAAAGAGGTCATTGAAACAAAAAACAAAGCCGATTCTATGGTTTACCATACTGAGCAACAGCTCAAAGAGCATGGCGAAAAACTGTCTGATGATGTCAAACAACCGGTAATTGACGGAATTGAGAAGCTTAAAAAAGCTCTTGAAGCTGACGATACCGAAGCAATGAAAAGCAATATGGAAGAGCTGGAACAGCACCTGATGAAGTTCGGGCAGGAAATTTATCAACAGACCCAGCAGGATCAAGCTCAGCCTGGTGCTGATGCTACTGCTGGCGGTGCGGCATCAGAACCTGCCGCTGATGCAACTGGTAATGATGACAATGTCGTTGATGCTGAAATCATCGATGACGATAAATAATTATACTGTAGGTTAGTATATTCACCCTTCAACCGGTCGATTCGCGACCGGTTGTATTATTATAACAACAATCATTATTAACGGGTTCGCAAAATTATTTTGTGCATCCACTAACAACAAACATGGAGGAATCCAAAATGGCGAAAGTCAAAATCCAACCTCTCGGTGATCGTGTTCTAGTCGAAGCTGTCGAAGCAGCTGACGAACAGGTCATGGACGGAATCGTAATCCCAGATTCAGCGAAAGAAAAACCGCAGGAATCTAAAGTTATAGCTCTCGGAACTGGCAAAACTGATGATAATGGCAAGAAAGTGCCGTTTGATGTCAAAGTTGGCGATATTGTTCTGACCAGCAGATACGGTGGTACTGAAGTAAAATACGACGGCAAAGAGTACAAAATTCTCAATGCTGACGATATTCAGGCTATCATCGGTTAACACCGGCATTTAACTAAACAACCATAATCAGGAGATATTTTTATTATGGCTAAGCAATTGATTTTCGGCGACGAAGCACGTCGTCAAATTATGTCTGGTGTCAGCCAGCTCAGTAAAGCAGTAAAAATTACACTCGGGCCAAAAGGTCGTAATGTTGTAATAGACAAAAAATATGGTTCACCAACGGTTACTAAAGACGGTGTAACTGTAGCAAAAGAGATCGAACTTGAATGTCCTTATGCAAATATGGGTGCTCAGATGGTCAAAGAAGTTGCCAGCAAAACATCTGATATTGCCGGTGATGGAACGACTACTGCAACCGTTTTGGCTGAAGCGATCTATCGTGAAGGTCTGAAAAATGTTACCGCCGGTGCAAATCCGATGGAACTCAAACGCGGTATTGACAGTGCAGTTGTCGCAATGGTCGAAAAACTTGCCTCATTCAGTCAGGAAGTAAATGATCGTGAGCAAGTTGCTCAGGTTGCCTCTATTTCTGCTAACGGTGATACCACTATCGGTGATATCATTGCTGACGCGATGGACAAAGTTGGTAAAGACGGTACAATTACGGTTGAAGAAGCCAAGACGATCGAAACTACCTTGGAAGTAGTTGAAGGTATGCAGTTTGACAAAGGTTACCTCTCTCCTTACTTCGCGACCAATATGGAAAGCATGGAAGTAGCTCTGGAAGATTGCTACATTCTGATCAACGAAAAGAAAATCAGCACGCTTAACGACATGCTGCCAGTCCTCCAGTTGGTTGCTAAAGAAAACAAACCACTGTTGATTATTGCTGAAGATATCGAAGGCGAAGCCCTCGCTACTCTGGTTATCAACAAAATGCGCGGAACTTTGAACTGCTGTGCAGTTAAAGCGCCTGGATTTGGTGATCGTCGTAAAGCAATGCTCGAAGACATCGCTATTCTTACCGGTGGTACCTGCATTACTGAAGATCTCGGCATCAAACTCGAAAGCGTTACGCTTGAGCAGCTCGGTCAGGCTAAACGTGTTACAGTTGACAAAGAAAACACTACTATCGTTGAAGGCGCCGGAGCTCAGAGCGCAATCATCGGTCGGGTGAATCAGATCCGTCGCGAAATCGAAGAAACCTCTTCAGATTACGACCGTGAAAAACTTCAGGAACGTCTGGCGAAACTCGCCGGGGGTGTTGCTGTAATCAACGTTGGTGCTGCAACTGAAAGCGAAATGAAAGAAAAGAAAGCCCGGGTTGAAGATGCTCTGCATGCAACTCGCGCCGCAGTTGAAGAAGGAATTGTACCTGGTGGTGGCGTTGCCCTCATCCGTGCAGGAATTGTACTTGCGGATCTTAAACTCTGTGGCGATCAGGCGATCGGTCTTGATATTGTTAAACGCGCCATTAACGAACCATTGCGTCAGCTTGCTGCAAACGGTGGTTATGAAGGCAGCATCATTGTCCAGAAAGTTACTGAAAGCAAAAAAGCTACTGGTTTCAATGTTGCAACTGGCGAATATGTAGATATGCTGAAAGCCGGTATCCTTGATCCAACCAAGGTTACCCGTTCAGCACTGCAGAACGCCAGCTCTATTTCAGGTCTGTTGCTGACAACTGAATGTCTAATTACCGACATCGAAGAAGAATCAGCAGCTCCTGCCATGCCAGCTGGTGGTATGGGCGGTATGGGCGGCATGGGCGGTATGATGTAATTCATCCCCTCATCAGGTGACAGTAAATTTCACTGTCATCTACCCATTTAAAAGGCGCGGATTATTCCGCGCCTTTTTTTTGACTTGAAAACGGCTGACCTATTAGAAGTTATGTGACCCGTCAATTCACAAGCGGGATACCTATCTACTTTATTTTTTTGCATCTCTTACTGCAATGACAAAGTTATAGATACGAATGACATCGCCCTGCGGGCCACGACCATGAGGATAATTTTTGGGATTGCCGCTTTTCGGGTCACTGCGCTGTGCACCGGCACCATGCACATCTAACAAATAATATTGTCCATTCCAACCTTTCAGCCACCCCAGTGCATCCCCGAATGCAATATAATCAGCGGCAGTCGCGTTGCGCTGATTTAAATGAGTAGTGCCAGTCCAGTAGAAAGGGTAATTTTTGCGTCCACCTTCATCAATCAGCGAGGATAGTTTGAATACCGGGTTAATTGCCGGTGATTGGGTAATTTTAGGGGAACGGCTATAGTCTACCAGCGATTGAAGTTCCTTCACATTGGGCAGACGCCAGTCACTGTATCCGGCATATTTGAGATTTTCTGACCATTCCAGGGCCTGTTGCCAATTAAGTCCTCCCTGTTTCCAATCACCGGCTTTGAGGTAACCGCTGTCAACCTGCATCCACATTAAACCTGTCGCCTCGTCTGTGATGGTGCCGTCACCATTATCAACAAATTTATTTTTACCATAATCAGGATTACCGCGGACGTAGAGGAAAAAAAATGTTTTTCCTCTACCGGAATTCCGGAAGCGATATGGATATCCTTTGATTCTTCCGTCAGCAAAATTAACCCCGAACATGGTTGGATTGCCCCACATTGTAGTAGTATTATAAATAGTCGAGGTACCGAACTGTGAATCGATGATTCTTTCGCCTTTTTTAGGATCGCCATAATCAAAAGAAAAATATTTAGTGTTGATAAACGGTTTCACTTTGTTACGGCTTACGTTTCCTATACTGGGATCGATACCGGAAAAAAGAATCAGAGAATAAAGTTCTTTGATGGTAGGGATTCGCCAATCTTCATGACCACCCAGAGCAAAATTTTTGATCTCTTTCCGCGCTTCAGAAAGCGTTTTCTTAGTACCAGGATTTTTCTGCCACATCAGGCCTGTTACCAAATCGGATACCGTGCCATCGCGATTATTATGGTATGCCGGTTTATGCCCACGATACTGGCCATCCTGACCATAAAACGGTTTACCGCGCCGCGGTTTTTTGATCTGTTTTGTGTTATCGAAGTAATCTTTAACGCCTGTATCAACCACAGGATAAGATTCCTGTCCTATACATGAGACACACAGCAACATTACAATCGCACCGCAACTTCGGGATAAAACATACTTTTTATTAAATATCATATTAAGCTCCCACTTATTATCGGCGCGGGGACGGCGACAATTGATAACCATATTTTTTCACTAATTCATTAACATACATCCCAAAGACTGGAAGTTTGCCAGGGGGGAGTAGAGGTCTAATTTTCGGAACCATCTGAGGAGCCAAATAATGAACAGCTTTACCTGCCGCGACATTTTTCTGCAAATCTGTTTTAAACTTAATTACAATAGGCACCAGTTGCCGAGTTGTCGTATCATCTGTACCAAGCCTGCTCTTTATTTCATTGAAAAAACGTTGTTGCTCTGTTTCCGACTGCGCCTTGAGATAGTTTTCAAGTATGCTTAAAAACTCCTGACTGACAAAATCATAATCAGCAGAACTATAATTTTTCTTATACTCCTGCAATCTTTGCGATAGTCGCTGTGCCTTGTTCGTTGCTAACTTTAAAGTTTTCAATTCAACTATAAGTTTTACCTGATTAAAAGAGCTATTTTTAAGCCCCATTCTTTTCATTATGTTCCGAAGGGTATTTTTCGCTTTTTCATTGGATACAGTTGATAATTCAGCCATAATGTGCATTTTAAAGGCTGTTGCAAGAACTCCGGCCTGTTTTGCGGTCTCAAGACTTTTTGTTATATTTTCCTGCTTAAAATAATATGTTGTCAATAAAACAGCCAGAGCTCCAGAAGCCATTTTGGTTTTTTTCAAATAGTATATTTTTTGCTCAAGCGAAATATTTTTTATTGGATACTTTTTGACAATTGTCACTGATCCATTTTTAATTGCAAGATGCAAATATCTACCCTTTATTTTTTCCAGAGTATGATAAGATGTTATGCCATTATTCTTTAGTGCAAATTCATTGCCTACCTCTTTTCTGAGCTGCTGTTTAAATATCTCGGGTATATTTTCCAGTTCAGCAAATATTTTGCTTAATTCAGGCAGTTTATCCCGTGCTGGTGATTCAGCATACAAAGCTTCAGCTTCTGACACTTTGCCGTCAAGTAAAAGCCTGGCAACTGAATTCAGCAATAGTTGCTGTGGCGACAACTCAAGTTTTCTGGGAACAACAATAGCTACTGTTTCAGCTTGCTGTTTAACAACTGCTGCCTCATATTCTTTCTGTTGTTTTTTTATCGTATTAACTATTTTTTCTCTTGCAGCAACAGTTTCTAATTTCCATTGTCCATTGTATTGACGAATAAAAGTTATAGCTTCATCAAAATTATGTCGTTCAGCCTCCACTGTGGCTTTCCCTCGGAGAGTAGCAATAAGTTCGGCAATAGACTTGTTTTTCGCCTGCTTTAATTGCTGGATTCTATCTACTGCCTGTTTTCCATATTCTGTGCTCGGATATAAATTTTTAATCTTTTCAAAATTCACCATATTGGCAGTAAAATCATTCTGATTATCAGCCAGATATTTTTCAGCTGAACTCCAGGCAACGCTCATCTTTTGCCGTTCCGCTATTTCCTTTTTTTCCGCATCAGAAAGAATCGGCGTTGTTACTCTGTTTGGGTCATTATTTTTTGCCGGTTCAGATACCACCTGTTTCGCATCAACATCATCTATTGCAAGTCCATACCTGTTTTTTGACACTAACCCGAAGACAACTGCTCCCAATATCACAATTGTACTGCAGGCACCTATGGCAGCAAAGATAAGAATCTTATTGTGTATATTGTTTTTCAATGGTTTTCTGCCAACTAAAACCTTATCTATATCATCAATAATTTCCAGCCATGATGTACACCTTGATTCTCGATCTTTCTCCATCATTTTTTCGACAAGCAACTTGCATGAATCAGTTATAGCAGGATTAATTTTTTGGCAGTCAGGCAATGGGGCAATGATATGTTTTGAGGCTATTTCTAGCCCTGTTCTAGCATTAAAAGGTAATTCTCCAGTTACCATCTGGAATAACGTTGCTCCCAGAGAGTAAACATCTGTCCGAAAATCTATATCCTTCTCGCCCTTGGCCTGTTCCGGACTGATATAGGCTGGAGTCCCGACTGCAGTTCCAGTGACCGTCAATGAAATATCATCAGAAACAATTTTTGATAAACCCAGATCCATCAGCATAGCCGTGCTATCCTGCTCAATCATAATATTACCGGGTTTTACATCACGGTGTAATATGTTGAACTTATCCCAGGCGTAATTTAATGCCTCAGCAATATCTCTGACGATTTGCAGTGCTTTACCTTCATCCATCATATTTTCGACTTTCAGTAAATTACTGAGTTCGACTCCGTCAATATAGGAAATCACCAGATACCGAATCCCCTTATCTTCTCCAGCATGGTATGCAGTCACTATATTTGGGTGAATCAGTTTCCCGGCCATTCTGGCTTCCTGAGTAAAACGCTTGACAAACTCCAGGTTATCAGTCAGTTCATGTGAAAGAATTTTCAGAGCAACTTTCCGCTGCATTCCCGATTGCTCAGCAAGCCATACTTCACCCATACCGCCGGCTCCCAACCGTTTTTCAATAATACAGCCTCCGATTTCCATTCCAGGTACTATGCCAAAAGCAGGAACAATAAGTTCAGTGCCGCAGACAGCACAATCGACTTTACTGTTAATAAATTCAGCATCCACTCTGAGAGCGGCAGTACATTTAGAGCAGCAGAAATCAATTTCCGTTCTGTTCTTAGAGAGAATTTTATCTATGGCATCGATAAACTCACTCCATGACAGATACCTGTCTTCCTTCTTTTTTTCCATCATTTTTTCAATCAGCTGTTTACAGCCAACAGTAATTTTCGGATTAAGTTCTCTGCAGTCAGGTAGTTTATCGGTAAGATGTTTTGAGACCGTCGCCATCGCAGTCACTGCCTCAAAAGGCAGAACGCCGGTTAACATACGGTATAAAGTAACCCCGAGCGAATAAAGATCGGCCCGGAAATCAATATCAATCTCAGCTTTAGCCTGTTCCGGACTAACATACGCCGGGGTGCCAACCATAACACCTGTAATAGTCATTGAAATATCTTCAATCAGGCTTTTTGATATCCCCAGATCCATCAGCATCGCGACATTATCTTTATCCAGCATAATATTGCTCGGTTTGATATCGCGATGAATAATTTTGAATTTATCCCAGGCATACTTCAGTGCCTGGGCAATATCCCTGACGATATTAAGCGCCCTGAACTCATTTATTATTTCTTCAGATTTAAGTAATGCGTCAAGTTCTATACCATCAACATATGCGATAGCTAAATATTGAATATTCTTATCTTTGCCAGCATGATGTGCTGTGACAATATTCGGGTGAATAAGCTTTCCAGCTAGTTTGGCTTCATGAATAAATCTTTCGACAAATGCAGTATTCGCGGCTAATTCAGGAGCAAGTATCTTTAACGCAACCTTGCGCTGCATACCTGATTGCTCTGCAAGCCACACTTCACCCATACCGCCGATCCCCAGACGTCGTTCCACCACGAAATCACCGATTTTCATTCCCGGAATTACTCCGTAGGGCGGCACCTTGACAGACGCGCTGCAAGCTGAACACACCAAAGTACTTCCCACTTGGTTTAATTCAGCATCCAGAACTGCTTCACAAGCTGAACAGGAAAATTTAACTTTACTCATTTGTCTCAAAAAAAACCATTTATATATTGAATTACGAGTTGTTTCTTATTTGAAGCAATATAAGTCCAGTTAAAAGACAATGCAATATTTAAAGCACGGTTTCAGCAATAAACTAATTGAATTTTTCTCGGAAGATGCTAGACTAAAATATCGCAAATGATTTTTAACACTCAAAAGTTTGATAATCTCAAAATTAAAGTAGTTATCCGGAGAATAAAAGATGCAAAAATCTGTTTTTTTACTTGTATTAACCGTTTTTTTACTGTTGGCTTATAATCTCAAAGCTGAAAATAATGTAAGCAGTGCTGTTACAGAATCTTATCAGGGTTTTACTGCTGACTTGGATACTGAATCTGTAATTGGGTTCACTAACTTCTTAACCAATGGCAAACTTGATGTCGTCACCTATTCTTTTGTCAAAGAAAAGAAACATGATAAGTATACCGAATATTTCGGAACCTTGATGAAAAATCGTGATTTTGATACAGATATTACCGATTTTAAAATGAATGGGCTTTCCGGTAATGATGTTCTTGTCGTTTATACCCGCTCGGATAACTCACGTTATTTTGCCATATACCACATAAAAAAAACTAAAATGATTCTTCGTGCTACTCATGAAGCCCAGACAGATGAGATATGTTGGATGTATAATAATAGGATTTATTCTCTTTTTGTCGCTAACGGCGAAGTTACATTAAATATTTACAACCGTAAGTTTAAGTTGAAAAAAGAAAAACGGTTTGATCTTGCCCGGGTTGCGGCGGTCGCATATACCTATATTTACGGTTATGCTCCTATTGCCGAAATGCAAAAAGCCTATGATCAGACTAACCCGACAGCAGATTCCGTTTACGCTCCCACCAACGAATTATATATCAGTACTGAAATCGACACTCCTGACAGCGAGTTGTTTGTTTCACCAAATGTGAATGTCCTTTACAGCTCTTCACATATGGACCTCACCGCTGAACCGATGGTACTGTACACTCCATCAATTCAGGATCGGTATTTCGTCTGGGAGATAATGGACGCCTATACCAATGCCGCCAATTATATCGGTTCACGCGTTACCGGTGGCGTAGAAGGCACCTATGCAATTGTCGGTCCGAATTGGACAGGAACTTTACCCGATGGATATACACAAATCACTTCCGCAACCAATTCCGTCTGGATGGTGGGACGTCATGAAGTGACTCCGGGAAGCCAGGAAGATTTTGATGCAGCTCAAACCTTAGTAGAATCAAGTGTATTTCTGCCACTGAGTGAATTTATTACCCGTAACCCCGATTATGTAAATCCAATCATTAACAAGCCTGGTAAGACCATTAAAGAACTGGATATTTCAGGACTGAATTTTTTCACTCTTTTAAACGAATGGTTGACCCAAAACCCTCCCCCGGCAGCAGATGCAGAAGCCGAACAGATCATGACAACAATCGGCGTTGGTGTCGGTTCCACCACCGATTTCAATGCCTTATCCAAATCAGAAAAAGCTGATTTTACGTTGGGCGTGGAACTTGGGTTTGCATTAATTAGATTACAGACGCTGACTGCCGTAACAAGTTTTAATGGTTGGGGTTATACCCTTGATTCAAACTTCGGCAACTGGGGTATTGATTATCTACTCAGAGCAGCGGTCGCCAGAGACGGCCTGGCAGCAAACGTCAATGCTGAAGCTATCTATCCGGTACGCATCGTCGGGCCAGACTACCTGCCTTTAAAAGGAAGTTACTCATACACACTTACTTTCACGGCAGATCAACTTCCGGTGCCGGTAAACAGCAACGGATTCTGGTCCATAACGATGTACGACCGTAATACCGGCACCCTGGTGGTAAATTCCATCAACCGGTACGCTATCGGCAATCAGAACGACCTAATCCTTAACGAAGACGGTTCATTGACACTTTACATTCAACGTGATGACCCCGGGGGCGAGATGACAAACAACTGGCTTCCATCTCCAACAACCGACGATTCTTTCTACATGCTTTTCCGAATGTATTATCCAGATAATGAAGCAATCTCTCCAATGAGTAACCCGGACTGGCAAATCCCAAATTTGGAAAGATCCGATATCTAACAGAGATTTTCGTGACGCAGAGCAGCTGTTTGCAATCAAGCGAAAAGTCCAAGTTGTTTTTTTGTGGATCCTATGTAAAAAGAATGATTATCCTTCACAGGCTCAGGCACTTTTACAAATTTGCCATATCTTTGGCTCTGAACACATGATTTAGGGGATTTTTCACGAAATAAAAAATTAACGTTAACCAACCTTTCACTGAAATTTGTCTCATGAAAAAATCACTATGAAATGTTTTTTCTTAGTCAAAGGTCATGTGTTCAGTGGCTTTGCTACTCTACACTGCTACACGATACTGTTAATCAGCTTTTATATTGAAATTTTTGAAATTTCGGTTATCTTAGCAGGAGGCTATCTAATACCGTTTTGCGATCTAAAAGCTATATAAAGAGCTGCGCAGTTGAATTTAAACAGGCACTGAAAACTAGCTGAAAGAATGCACTTGTGTATAACTCCGGAGTTATGTTGAGATGTATTTAAATGTTATTGTCGAAATTATCCGTGCATTGAGCATCGGCTGTATTCTGCTCCTGTTACTGACCAAAGGTGATTACAAAAGTCTCAAAGGTTTAATATGAAAACAGTTATTGTCGGCAGCGGACCAGCTGGACTGATGGCGGCAATTGCCGCATCAACAGCTAACAATGAAGTTATAGTCTGCGAACAACTACCAAGGCCGGGACGTAAACTCTTGGCTACCGGCGGGGGGAAATGCAACCTGACCAATCTACTGCCGCAAATGGAATTTATCGAAAAGTTCGGCAGGCAGGGGCGTTTTATGCTGCCCGCTTTAAACAGTTTCAGCCGTGAAGCTTTATGTTCGTTCTTTGCCGAACGCGGCGTTGAAACCGTAGCCGATGACGGCTTTCATATTTTCCCCACCTCAAATAGTGCTAATGATATTTTAAAGGTTCTACTCCGTGAATGTAATAAACTCGAGGTTAAATTCAAAACATCAACTCGGATTACCGGACTGGCAGTTAAAGAGAATCATATTACCGGAATAAAAACTGATAATATGGTAATTCCCGCTGACCACGTTATTATTGCCACCGGCGGCAAAGGTTATCCAAAATTAGGCGGTTACGGCATCGGTTATCAATTGGCAGAACAGGCCGGACATCGCATAATTACTCCCCTGCCCGCCATGGTCGGTCTGAAAACCATTGAACAGTGGCCTAAAGCTTGCGCCGGTATCAGTTTTCCCAAAGTCACTGCCATCATTAATCTACCGAAATTCCGTAATAAACCTGTTACCGGTGAACTTATTTTTACCCATAATGGTATTTCCGGCCTCGCTATAATCAACCTAGCCGGAGATATTTCCGACCTCCTACAAAAAAAACAGACAGTACCGTTGAAAATCAACCTTTTCAATAAAACCCCTGCTGAATGGAATTATGAATTTGAACAGTGGCAACACTGCAAAAAGAATATTAAAAATCTGCTGGCTCAACAGATGCCGACAGCAATAGCTGAAGTTATCTGCCATATATCAGGTGATATCGGTTCACAAACCGTCCACGAATTTAAAACAACAGAAAAAACGGCTTTATTAGATAACCTCAACGGAGTGAATTTACAAATAAACGCGACTGAAGGCTGGAACAAAGCAATGGTGACCAAAGGCGGTATCGCACTAAAAAAAGTAAATCCCGATACTCTGGAAAGCCGTTTAGTTGACGGGCTCTATTTTGCCGGTGAAGTGGTCGACCTGCACGGCCCCTGCGGCGGTTATAACCTGCAATGGGCATTCTCCAGCGGTTACCTTGCTGGACTGTCAAACCACAAGTGAAACTACCAGCCGGAAATACAATTCCCATTACCTCAAAATAATTTCCTATTGGTTTGAAATAATCACCAAAGTAATGTAGAATTATAGTATAAGTTACTGCAAACCATCAACAACGTTAAAACAGGAGTCATATCATGGATTACGGGGCAAAAATTGTTGATCAAGTTGAATCATTATTCCGGGTTATAAGTTTGCTCAGATTCAGACGGACTGACCGGGTGACATTCGATATGGCACCAGGCTCAATCTTCGACAATATCGGCGCGATTGATAAAGTCATTCATGCTCCAGGTGCTCATTCACCGGGCGCGGTCAACGGTGTAGCACGTCCCTGGTATATGCATCCACACCAGGAAGATAACCTGATGGTTGTCAGCGGTTCACGTCATGTTCAACTTTATACACCGAAACATGGTAAAATTGAAAACTTTGAAGTCTATCCGGAACGTATTATCAGGAACGGTGAACTGGTCTGCGAATGCACCACTATTCTTAATTTTCCCCGCGGCGTATTTCATCGTATCATCAGCAGTGAACACGATGGCTCAGTTTCACTCAATTTTGCAGTTCATGATGATGAATTTGATCTGGATGACAACTTCAACATCTATGATCTTAATCCAGATACCGGAGAGTATATGATACTCCGACCGGGCAGCGAAGATCACTGCTTCAGATAATCTCCAGCTAGGCGGTGCTCGAAAAGGCCATGCAAATGTAGTTTTTTGTTAGAGTACCTACCCGAGCGCAGTGACAGATAAGCAATCCCGCCCAAAGGACGGGGTATTTTATACAGAAATAAAATAACTGGGCTATGCACTTGCCTCCTTGGCGTACAATATGCAGTATTCCAAATAGGTGAATGCGCATTAAAAACCACAATATATAGCATATCTGAGAGCCAATTGCATATGCCAGTAAAATAATTTTCTATTGCGTTGGAATAAGCGGCGTTTCCGTTCAGGCACTGACTCGATGCGCTTCAGATTTACAGCGTTTAATTCCTGCGGTAATTTTATCTATGGCGTCAGCGGTACAGCAATTTTCCACAAAACGCTCAAAGATTATATCTTCAGCTAGCGGCGACGGATGTAGCATATCTCTCTTGTAAAAACGGTAATCCCGCAGTTCATCCTGCATTATTTCATAAGCCGGAAAATAACTGCTGTTCGAATGCAGCTTAACGGTTTTTCTGACCGCAGCCAGCAGGTTTGCCTTACTGACTGAGTTCAGACTCAAATCACCGGGATAGTGACGAACCGGTGATACTGTAAAAATAGTCCGACAATCAGGATTAAACTGTTCAACTGCATGGCAGAGCTCTGTTAAGGCTTGCATATTTTCATCAACTTCCAGCAGGTGCCGTTCAAACATAGAATTAGGAACTTTATGACAATTAGCCAGCACCTGTCCGGTCTCACGTAATTCATAAACCACCGATGACGATGGCGTAATAATAAAATATTTTGCCTTGCTTAACAGTTCCCTGAATTGCATTAGAGATTCATTAACCACGCTAACCGCCGCCGCTAAAGTAGGTCTGGCAAAAGTACCATGGTGTTCCCAGCTGCGCCATTTACCGTTAAATTCAAAAAACTCATCTTCAGTGAAAGGTCTGTTTATCACCGCACGCTCTACAATTCGACTGATCGATACCGCATTATAGACAATCCCGGACGGATTCTGCATTCCAGCAAAACCATAACTGAATAAGCGATCCAGCATCGCCTGGGCAAAACATGACCCAATGCCGACAATAATATCATCAGTTGCTATTTTATCCTCAAACGGTTCAATATTAACCGGCGTGAAAAATCTATTTTTTTTATTCATTAACGACCTCTAGCTCAAATAATTCTGCGTAAGTTACCGGCAACTTAAACTTCGTCGCACCCTGCCGATTGAATTCAAGAATACGATAATCAAAACCATGCTGACGCGTGTTAAGATTGCGCTGATGCTGTGATTTATGACAACGCAGTAACGCGCCTTTCCATTTTGCCTCATCATCCTCAAACCCTGAAGAATAATCCGGCTCGATGGCAATCGTTTTTGGATCCATATTGAGCATAAAATTAACTCGAATATGCAATTTAGCAACTGCACGTTTAACCATAATCAAACTGGCCCGATGGGTAGCATTGGTATCATTGCCATGCGGCATAAAAATAACTTCCGGTTTAATATCCTTCAGATATTTTTCAATAATCAGCTGATTATAACGATTTGCCAACAGATTACCATTGTCAGCTTCTGCCAAGCGCAAAAAAGTAACAGCGTCATCAGCCAGTCCAAACAGACGACAACTGTCCAGTTGTTCCGCTTCCCTTAACTGCGCCTTATCAGTATCACTGGTAAATGAACCGAACGAATCTTCCACCCCGCTGGCACCGCCGGTCATCACTGCAAGGATGATATTCGCACCCTTGCAAGCAAGGCGTTTCAATGTTACCGCAATAGCATCAAAATCGTCAGGGTGCGGTGCCAACACCGCAACCGTTGCTCCATTCCTGACCGCAAACCCGCTAAATGTAATGATTTTCTTTTTCATGATAATACCCCCTATCAGGCACTTGGTTCTGTCAACCCTTACCTATGGTTACAGACCTGTTTTCTTACTTAAAATCAACAAAAAAACGAGAAAAAAGCTTCTCCCCCCTTTTTTGTTACGATTTTTGATCTAAAATCAAGAGAGGTTCC
>JAKIUY010000097.1 GCA_021647315.1 Victivallaceae bacterium | reverse complement strand
TGGGAACCTCTCTTGATTTTAGATCAAAAATCGTAACAAAAAAGGGGGGAGAAGCTTTTTTCTCGTTTTTTTGTTGATTTTAAGTAAGAAAACAGGTCTGTAACCATAGGTAAGGGTTGACAGAACCTTTGTAGCTGAAGAGAGAAAACAATGAAAATATATTTCCTTAACGGAGAGATGAGCGGAGTAAAAGTCAAGCTCGAAGATATAACTACATTAGGACGTGATGAAAGTAATTCTCTACCTATTACCGGTCTTGGTATTTCGCGTCATCACGCAACATTTGCTTTTAAAGATAATGTCTGGAAAATTATTGACGGTGGCAGTACTAACGGCAGCAGAGTCAACCATGAACGGGTTGACGGAGAGCAAGAACTGCAAGAGGGCGATATTATCGAATTAGGTAACCAGACCATAAGATTCGGTGAACCCCGTGACCTTACCAGCAGCGCTGCTGCTGCAAGCAATGTAAGTGATGTGCCGGTTATCAAACCAGGCCGAGATACAGTCCAACTGGATCAGCAGCTGGTGCCTGGTGGAAGTAGTAATAAAATTATTTTTCAACCGCATCAATCCGGTAAACCGCCAGCCGGTAAAGTTGAACTAAAAATTAAAGGTTCATCGCCAATTGCCCAAAAAAGTCTCAAAGAGACTAAAAAATTGCCACCTAAAGAAACAGTTCCATCCGGTATGCTTGATGGCGGGGTCAAGAAAAAAAGTCATTCAGCCAGCAGCAAAGCAACCGGGCCTGTTGAATCAAAGGAGCTGTCAGAAGCTCTGAAAAATGGCAAAATATCCCTTTTCAAACCAACTGGCCAGCAAGATGGCAGCAATAACAACTCACCAGAAAAGCCTAAAAAGCGCAGATTTTCAAATCTGCTTTTTTATGTGGTTGTGCTCTTTATTGCATTTATTGTGATTGTCGTATTTCTGAAAATCAATGAGAATGGATACAAGCCGGTAACGACGGCAAAACCGGTCAAAAAAATACCGAAATTATTCCTGCTGATCTACGAGAAAACCAAACTGTCACCTGATAATATTTTCCGTTTTTTCATGAAGGTAGAAGATCGTAAAGCCTATTTTTCAATTGATGATTTAAAATCACAGCGCTCCTATGAAAAAACTGTCGAAATAACCCAGTACCAGCTTGATGATTTAAAGCATGAAATTGAACAGGCCGAGATCATGGGGGATATTGCTCCGCCTGCAGGCTCTGCAACCAATGAACTTGATGAAACAAAACGTTTGATTGTCAGTTATGACGGGCAGCTCAAAGATATTAAGATTATCAACAATGCCATGCCGGTTTCTTTCATTAAAATCACTGATATTATAAATAATTTCGTTGAACACTACGGTTTGCAAACCATCGCATTGACCCCGGAAGAGTTGAAAGAGAAGGCCAAAGAACTGTTCAACAAGGCAGAGTTGTTATTTCACAACCGGGCTGGCAATCCCGCCAACTTGCGTAAAGCGGTAGTACGCTATAAAATGGCGGAAGATTTTCTCAGCCAGTTTTCACCTAAACCACCGATGTGGAGCAAAGCCAAAAAGCAAGCGGGCATTGCGGAAGATCTGCGTAGAAAACGTTTGAAAGAGTTAAAAAATGACGAGCTGAAATACAATAAACTGGGTGAATATGAAAAGCGTGATGAAGTATTAACCGAGATGATGCAGCTCTGCCTGCCCGAAAGTAAACCCTATCTTGCCATACGTAAAGCAAAAATTGACAATGATGAAAAAATCAGGAGTCTCAATAGACGATGAAGAAGCTATTTTTTACCCTCGTCTGCCTGGTGACAGCAGCAGGATTAATCGGTCTGTCCGGTTGCAGTAAAGAGCAGAATAAACCAGCTAAAAAAAGTGGTACGCTGATAATAAAATCAACACCGCCAGGTGCCGATGTGATTATTGCCAAAACCAAACAGGGAGTTACACCGCTGACGCGGAAAAATGTTCTGGCCCGCAGTTATATTGTCAAGCTGGTCAAACCTGGTTATCAGACTGCGTGGCACAGGGTAACAGTTAAAGCCAACAGAGGTTATCCGGTAAATATTACCCTGAAGCCCGTCCAGGCGTCTGTACTGCTGGTAAGTAAGCCGAATCATGTCAAGATATACCTTGACAACGAACTCAGAGGTGAAACCCCGTTATTGCTTAAACGTCTGCCGCTTGGCAAGTATTCAGCCAGAATAGAAAAGCAGGGATTTTCAACCCGTGAAATCAGCTGGACACTGGAAAACGCAAAGCCTAAAAAGGTTTCCATTTCTCTGATCTCAAATGTCGCTAAACTTACTATTGATTCAACGCCTAAAGAGTGTCAGGTATTCATTAATGAACAAGCACGCGGGGTCACCCCGCTCAGTCTGATACTGGAAGAAGGCAAACATAAAATAAGGCTTGAAAAAAGCGGATTCTCACCCGTTGAAAAATCCGTAACCGTACTCCGAGCTAAAAAATATACAAAAAATTATACCTTGAAACAACTACCGGGCGGTTTGAGTATTACCACAACGCCGTCAGATGCGACAATCTATATCAACAACCGCTCATGCGGCAACAGTCCAGTGAAAGTTGAAGGGCTACCGGCTGGCAAATATACTGTTCGGGTAACAAAAAACAACTTTGATGTTCAAAAAGCGGTTTTAACAGTTGATGCAGGACGCATAACCAATAAGTCATTCAAACTATCCCGCAATACCGGCGGGATGGATCTGATTGTCAATCCACCAGGAACCAGTATCTATATCAACGGGAAATTGCGTGGGATGACGGAAGTCGATAAAGATGGCATAAATTCAAAAATTATCAGGATCCGCAACCTGCGGGCCGGAACTTACGAAGTAAAAATTGCTCATAAACGGGGCAACCCATCATCACGAACCTATACGATCAAAGTTGAGAAAGGTAAAATTTTTCGCCATCCGAAGCCGGCCTATCTCTGGGTACCTAATTCAGAATTGCGACTGACAGGTGGCCGTACATTCCGCGGTATCCTGGTCTACAAATCAAAAGACGGCTCAAAAATCATGTTCAGCCCTGAACCCGGGATCACCCAGGAATTCAACCGTTCGGAAATCATCTCTCTAAAGCCGATTTCTGATGATGATGAATAAACCTTACTCCGTAATCTTTAATAAAGCTGTCGTGATCCTGAAATAGCGATAAACAATGGAGTATTAAAGTGGATTTAGCAAAAATGGTACCGGTCGGCTGGAATAAAACAGTCGCTGATGAGTTTAAAAAAGAGTATTTTATCAAACTCAATGAATTTCTCAATCATGCAGAAACCGATAAGGATATAGAAATATTCCCCCCAGAAAATCAGATTTTCAACGCCTTGGAACTGACGCCTTACGACCAAGTAAAAGTGGTTATCATCGGTCAGGATCCATATCATGATCATGGTCAGGCTCATGGCTTATGTTTTTCTGTCAATCCAGGCATCAAACTACCACCGTCGTTGCGTAATATATTTAAAGAATTAGATGAAGATTTGGCTATTCCCCCCAATGCCTGTGGTTTCCTGGCAACCTGGGCCCAGCAGGGGATATTGATGATTAATACAACCTTAACAGTAGAAGCTCATAAAGCTGCCTCGCACAGCGGCAAAGGTTGGGAAGAGTTTACCGATAGCATAATTCGTAAAACAAATGAGAAAAACACCCCGGTAGTCTTTATGTTATGGGGTGGACACGCCCATAAAAAAGAACCGCTGATCAATAATCCTAGACATATCATTATTAAATCAGCCCACCCTTCCCCATTGTCAGCCTATCGTGGTTTTTTCGGTAGCCGACCGTTTTCTAAAATAAATCATGCTCTTAAACAAAGCGGGCTCACGCCTATTGACTGGCAACTGCCAAATACTCAACCTGAATTACCATTATTTCAGTAAGGGACTACGCCCAGAAAAATGGTGTCATTCGATGCAATTAATAGTATGACGGCGGCTCCTGCACCGTCTTTTACCACGTACAAATCGTGGTTACGCTCCTGCGGAGCGTGTGTCAGCGCAGGAGCATCTGACCTACTTTGTGATACAAATATAATTATATCGAAAGTTTTGTACATGTTAGGGGCAAGTGCCTAACCGCTATTGTCTTGTTCTCTACAAAAACTGCAATCATTGACTTTTAAACCCTAATTTTAGTAGTATATTTTCTTGAGATAAAAATAGCAAGCCATTTATGTTGCTAACAAGCCAGACTGCCCATGAAAAGGTTGTGCAGATGCTGTTTTTTGTTGGAGTACAGGCTTTAGCCTGCAAATTATACGCTCCCAAAGCAGGCTAAAGCCTGTACTCCAACATGAAGCTATACACTTTCCGTGGAATGTAAAGCAAAATAAACTATAATAAACTATGAAATTTTACGATAATATAACTGAAAGATTAGAGCAACTGACTGATCATGACCGTCTGCGTTCTTTGAAGAATACAGCTGGCGAATGGCGACTTAATTTGTCATCCAATGACTATATCGGCGCAGCTGCCAGTGATGTGTGGCAGCGTGAATTTTATCAATCAGTTAACAATTCAGAATTGAGCGATAACTTCAAACTTACCTCCTCTTCATCGCGGTTATTGACCGGCAATCATCCCGGTTACCGACAGCTCGAAGCTGATCTATCTCTGCTTTATGATGGACGCGAAGCTCTCGTCTTCAACAGTGGCTACCATGCTAATGTCGGCATTCTACCGGCTATCAGCAATCCAAAAGACCTGATACTGTCCGATAAATTGAACCATGCGAGTATTATTGACGGACTCAGATTATCTGATGCTAAATTCAAACGCTACCATCACTGTGACTATGACCAGCTGGAACAGTTACTGGCTAGTAATGTCGCTGACTACCGGCAAATATTTATTATAACCGAATCAGTGTTCAGTATGGACGGTGATATTGCCGACCTTGACCGGTTAGTCATGTTAAAAAAACGTTATAATGCAATTCTGATAGTTGATGAAGCCCATGCCGTCGGTGTATTTGGTAAAAATGGTGCCGGAATCTGCGAAGATTGTGGTGTAATTGATGAAATTGACATTATTATCGGAACTTTCGGCAAGGCACTGGCATCACTTGGAGCATACGCCATCACCAACAGTGAACTTAAAAAATTCCTGATAAATAAAATGCGCCCGCTAATTTTCACTACTGCCCTGCCGCCGGTGATCGTTAATTGGAGCAGTTTTATCCTGAAAAAAATCATAGCATGCCGAGATGAACGTCAACATCTTCAGCAACTCGGACAGTTATGTCGAGATGAACTGACCAAACGCGGCATCGACACCCGTGGCACTTCACATATCATCCCAATTATTATCGGTGATGATAAAAAAAGCGTTGTCCTGGCGGAAAAGCTGCGCAATGAGGGATTTTTGGTATTCCCGATCCGCCCGCCGACCGTACCACCGAATAGCTCAAGACTACGCCTCTCATTGCACGCCGGTATAAATGAACACGATCTAGAGGAGTTTATTGACTGCTTATGCAATTTAATTGGCTAAACCGACAGAACAGGGCAACCCTGATACTGTTCTTCAACGGCTGGGGCATGGATGCCAGTGCCGTAAGCTCACTCTCCTGTGACGGTTTTGATCTACTGGAGATCAATGATTACACAACCAGCACTCCCCTGCCCGCATTACAGGAATATGACCAAACTATCTTAATTGCCTGGTCGCTGGGGGTATTTACGGCGGCACAGTGCGCAATAAAACCGGACTTGGCAATCGCCATCAACGGCACCTTGCGCCCCATAAACGAAACATTCGGTATTCCTCCCGAAATATTCCAGGGGACAATCGATAACTGGCATGAACGCGGTCGCAATAAGTTTAATCGCCGCATGTGTGGTGATCGTGAAACTTTAGCACATTTCAATGCCAGTCCGCCATGCCGAACAATAGAAGCCCAGCAAAAGGAACTTATGGCAATTCGCGATACAGTCAAAACCCATCCGGAACCGACTAATATTTTTGATGTAGCCATGATCAGTTCCGGTGACCGCATTATGCCACCTACAGCGCAAACTGCATATTGGGAAGAGCAAAAAACTGCAATCATCACACTTGACGCACCGCACTATCTTTTCAACCGCTGGAATTCATGGAAGGAGCTGATTGATTGTGCCAAAAATAGATAAAAACTTGGTAAAACAACGTTTTACCCGCAGTCTGAAAACCTATTCAGATCAAGCAGTAGTCCAACAGCAAACTGCCGAAAAAATGGTTAAGGAGTTAATTGCAACCACCAGCAACACATTTTCCAGCATCCTCGAAGTCGGTTGCGGTTCAGGAATATTAACCCGCCTGATAGAACAACAGCTGAATTATGAATCTTTACTGGCCAATGACTTGGCTCCACAATGCGGCGAACATGTCACCCAAATTGCCAATTGCCGTTTTGTCCCCAGTGACATTGAAACTCAGGAATACCCGCCGCAAAAATTTGACTTGATTATCTCAAATGCCACCTTTCAATGGCTTGACCACCTGGGAGATGCCCTGAAAAAATTCTCTAACTGGCTTAAACCGGGCGGAATTATGGCATTTTCAACATTTGGTCCGGAAAACATCAAAGAACTGGCTATGCTCGGAGGACGTTCACTTGATTACTTGTCTCACGCAGCAACCGTAACAATTACTCAACAGAGCTTTACCGTGCTCTTTGAGCATGAAGATGTTATAACCCTGGAATTCCTGACCCCGCTGGCTGCGCTAAAACATCTGAAAGCAACTGGGGTCAATAGCCTACCTGAACAGGATAACGAAGCAAATATTTCTATTTCAACAAAATCAGCGTTGCAAAAATTTTCAGAAACCTATATCAAAACTCACAGTACTCCAAACGGCATCTCCCTGACCTACCATCCACTAATCATTATTGCCAAAAAATATTAGCATTGATATCCGTTGAAAAAATGGTTTTAACCATTAAATTAATAGATTACATTAATTATACAAAAATAAAGGAAATATATAATGTCTTCTGATAATGATAAACTTACTAAAATGATGCGGCGTGGGAGTGAATTCCTGAACTGCAAATACCCCATTATCTGTGGAGCGATGACCTGGGTTTCTGAACCTAAACTTGTCGCTCAGGTTTGCAACAGTGGCGGTTTCGCCTGTCTGGCTGGCGGCAATACCCCGGTTGATATTCTAAAAGCACAGATCGAAGAGACCAGAAGCCTGACTGATAAACCGTTCGGCATCAACCTGATTACCATTGCGCCAGCTTATCAGGATCATTTGATCCTACTGCAGGAATTAAAAATGCCTTACGTTGTTTTTGCCGGCAGCTTTCCGAAGCAACATGAGATTGAAGTTGCCAAAGCGAGTGGAGCCAAGGTGATGTGTTTTGCCTCAACACTCTCTATTGCCAACCGGATGATTCGTTTCGGTGCGGATGCGATTGTTCTCGAAGGTAGTGAAGCCGGTGGCCATATCGGACACGTTTCAGCAATGGTGCTGCTGCAGCAGGTACTGTTCGAGGTAAGCGATAAAATACCGGTATTTGTTGCTGGTGGTATTGCAACCGGGAAAATGGTTGCTCATGTAATGATGATGGGTGCGGCTGGGGTACAGCTTGGCACCAGATTTGTGATGACCGAAGAGTGTATCGCTCATGACAAATTTAAAGATGCATTCAAACGCGCCAATTCCCGCGATGCGATTTCTACACCGCAATATGATTCGAAATTACCGGTGGTTGCAGTGCGTTCATTGCGTAACAAAGCACTTGATGATTTCGGCAGTTTGCAGCTTGACCTGCTAGAAAAGCTGAATAATGGAGAAATACATCGCGAAGCGGCCCAGGAAGAGGTCGAAAAATTCTGGATCGGCGGTCTGCGCAAAGCGGTAATTGATGGTGATATTATCAAGGGTTCAATGATGGCTGGTCAGTCAGTCGGGTTGGCAGATAAAATTGTTTCAGTTCAGGAATTAATTGATGAGCTGGTTAACGATGCCGCTGCTGAAATTGACAGCGTGGCTGAAAAACTCAATAATCTGTAGACTGGGTGTTTGGGGCTAGGGTTTTCGGTGGCGAAGCCACCACACCAGGCTCATTGCTCCCATAAGCCCAATAGAAGCTGGGTGCTTAACTTGGTACTGGGTCGGGAATCACAAAACTAGGAGTATGAACAAAGCCGGCTGCGCCGGAACGTCGAATAAATGGAAAAAATACAATTTCCTATTAGATGAACATAGCCGGCTGCGCCGGAACTTTTTAGACAGGATTAACAAGATTTTTTTACTTTATCCTGTTCATCCTGTCAAAATACCTACCCGAACGCAGTGACAGATGAAGTGTAGCGTAATAATTTCCTATTAGGTTTAAAAAAAATGGCACGATTAAAAAAGCATAACAAATCAACTGTGATCATCAATATCGCAATTACGATAGCGGTTTTGGTGATTATCAGTGCTACTGCTTTTTTTCAACTACGCCTGGCAGGAGAACGGCTGTTGCGTGATTTTTTCGCTCCATTCCTCATGGTGCCAAACAAAGCAAAAGATTATCTCTCCGATAAAACATTGCTGTTGCGTGATAAAACGTCCCTGGCGGTGGAACTTGAACGTCTAAAGCGTGAAAATCAGATACTGGCGGCCAGGATTGCGGCCTCAGCTGACCTCAAAATTGAAAATGAATCCCTGCGCAATACGCTGAATCTGGAACAGGCTCCAAACTGGAACTATATTTATGCCAGACCTCTACTCCGCAATCCAATCAACTGGCAGGAACGCTTTCTGATTAACAAAGGCGAAAATTCCGGTATTATTGCTGGCGCGCTGGCTATTACCTGCGTTGTTATCGACGGCAAAACCGTTCCAGTAGTTATCGGCAGAATTGACAATGTCTCGCGTCACACCGCATCAGTCAACACTTTGACTAACCGTGCAACCAATCTGGCAGTCTCACTCCCCAAACTTGGTGTCGCGGGTTTTACAGCAGGCAGTAGCAATTTAGGATCTAAACAGCAAATAAACATCACCTACCTGCCACGCGAAAAAGTTTATCCACCTAACACCGCCGTCTTCACTTCCGGCTTCAATCGCGCAATTCCGCCGGGAATTCTGGTAGGTTATCTGGACGGGACTGTTCCTCTGCCTGGCAACCGACTCTACTATTCGGGCAAACTAAATCCTGTCGCCAACTTGGCGGCAGTAAACTTTATAATCATCATGGTCAGAGATAAATAATGCATTTTTCTATCTATATTTGTCTGGTACTGTTCTGCTCGATTCTGTTCAGTGCACTACTCGGAAATTACGGTATCGCATTACCGTTACCGGCAGCAGTAATATTCTATCTGGCAATTGTTTATGGCTGGCGAATCGGGGCAGTCACCGCCGCCGGCACTGGGGTAATAATTGAACTGCTTTATGGTTCTTCAGCCTTAACTCCGCTGGCATTACTACTGGTAATGATAATTGCGCAGCTCTGGCTTCACTACTATGACACTAAAAATATTTCAGCCCTGATAGTTCCCGGAGCAGTTACCGGAGTAATCCTTTTTCTCCCTCAACTCATGTTTTACCAAGGTTCATGGTTGTCAATGCTCTATCTGATCCCTGAGCTCCTTTTTTCCATCATTATTATGATTTGCATTATGCCGCTGACAGTTTACCTGCTGGACAAACTATCAAAAAGTACCGGATTACTGCTATTCAAAGATGCAAAAATAAAACTGATTCATCAAAAACGCTGAGGAGTGAAGCTGTGGTACAAGACAAAACATCCAAAAAACTGCTTATCAGGCTGTGCATCTTCGGACTGCTGATCCTGAGCGCATACACTATCCTGATTATCAAACTCTGGCATGAACAAGTCAGTATGGGCTCGGCACACCTTGAAAAAATATCCCGCCAATCTATCCGGCGGATTCGAACTCCAGCACTACGCGGCAGAATATATTCAGCCGACGGTCATATTCTGGCAGATAACATTCCACGCTATGATGTCAGATTCTATCTTGCGGAAATGCGCCGACCGGGACGTCGCAGTAAAACAGTTAAATATATTCTCGGAGTAGCAGCAGAACTTGCCGTCGCCATCGACCGCAAAAGCAGTCTGACTAAAGCACAACTGATCTATCATATGAATATAAAACCCGGCTTACCGATGACGATATTCACCAACCTCAATCCTAAAGAGCTGGGCATTCTGCATGAAATAAAACATAACTATCGCGGACTTGATATCGAAGTTACTCCGGAACGCACCTATCCCAACAATTCATTTGCCGCTCATATACTTGGATTCACCCGTAAAGCAGACCCAAAAAAAGCCCAGGATCGCAAACAGTTTTTTTATTATCTGCCTGATCTCACAGGAAAACGTGGAGTCGAAAAATTATTTAACAACGCAGTTATAAAAAGTAAATCCGGGAAAATACGCGGGCTCAGCGGGCTACCTGGCAGCCGGTTAGTAATGGTTGACCACCGTGGTTTTGTCCATCGAACCATCAGCACCGATATTGAAGCGATGAACGGCAATGATATCTATTTAACCCTTGATTTCAGAGCCCAAAAAATAGCTGAACAGTTGCTTCAAAACAAAAAAGGCACGATCATTCTGCTTGATGCAGACAACGGTGCAGTGCTGGCAATGGCGTCAAATCCAGATTTTAATCCCAATATTTTCACTTCCGGCAATCGCAAGGCCATTAATAAATTATATCATACACCGGGACAGCCGTTATTAAACCGTGCAACCAGCGGCACCTATACCCCGGGGTCAATTATTAAACCTTTAACCGCCATCGCCCTGCTTGAAAATGGTCTAAACCCCGATGCAATTGTCAATTGCGACGGGGCAACCTGGATCGGTGATGCCAGAATACGCTGCGCCAGCTGGCGTTCAGGTGGACATGGAGAAATGAATATTGTCGATGCCATAAAACATTCATGTAACGATTTTTTCATTGAACAGGGCACGACACTGAGTATGGAGCAACTGCGTGACATTTTCAGCTCCGCCGGGGTTGGGCGTAGAACCGGATTCAGTCTGCCGGAAAAAAGCGGACTGGCTCCCAGCCGTGAATACAAAAAACGGGTCTATAAAATCAGCTGGAACAAATATGACACCGGCCTGCTTGCCATTGGCCAGGGTATTATCACTATCACCCCGCTTCAGGCAGCGGTTTACTGTGCGGCAATTGCCAATGGCGGCACTCTCCGTCGCCCCTATATTCTGCAAGATATCCGTGATCAATTCGGCAACCTGCTTTATGCACAGTCCCCTGCTCAAACTGGTCATCTGGCGGCATCAGAACAGACACTGGAAATAATCCGCCAAGGTATGTGGCAGGTTGTTCAATCACCAGACGGCAGTGGCAAAAATGCCGCTAACAGTAAAATCAAACTATCCGGAAAAACCGGCACCGCAGAAATTGGTTCACGCAGCAACCGCCGTAATAATACCTGGTTTATCTGTTTCGGAACCGTAAAAAATAGAACTTATGCGCTGGTTATTATGGTTGAGAATGGTATTTCCGGCGGCAAAACATGTGCTCCACTGGCTAGCCAATTCTTCACCCGCTGGCTCAAGGATTTACCTGCGAAATAGAAGAAACGGGGAAACGGAGAAACAGGAAAGCGGAGAAACGGGGAGAGCTTATCGGCTCCATCAGGCCAACCAAGAACATCCCCGCTAAACAATAATTTTCTTATTGTTTTCAATAAAAATGCCTTTCCCTATTGCATACATCGTATAACGATGTATAATAATAACAAAGGTGTTTTTATAGTTTTATTAATTTATCATATTTTAAGGAGATTTTAACCATGAAGAAAAAAATATCCGTAATCATCATTACCTTGTTTGCCCTCTCATTCATGTCGCTAACCGCCTCAGCAAATGCTTACAAGCTGACAATGAGCGGTGGCAAATTAAAGTCGAAAGAGGCCGACAAGTTAGAACAACAGTTGGCACAAAATCCTCGTGATATTGATTTACGCACAAAACTATTGGGT
The DNA here is from genome assembly GCA_021647315.1 of Victivallaceae bacterium. Lineage (GTDB taxonomy): Bacteria > Verrucomicrobiota > Lentisphaeria > Victivallales > Victivallaceae > JAKIUY01. The sequence continues at coordinate 6,497 of JAKIUY010000097.1, read as the reverse complement.
TATTACTGGCGAAAACGTAGTAATTTAACTAGTCAGCAAATAAAACGTGAACATATTCTGTGGTTAATCAAAAATGCACCGGCATCTGAAGTGCTCGCACTGCCATACGGACAATTTAATAAAATATTGGCTCCACAAGCTTATACCCAAGGGAAAAAACTTTGGCTGGAGCAACTTAAAACTCAAACAGCAAATCTGAAAATACTTAATAATGCAGCGGCATTCTTTATGATGTTCGACCGAAAATTAGCCGAAAAGTTTCTAAAAAAAGCTCAATCACAAGACCCTGAAAATCCTAAATGGTCAAAAAAACTCGGTCAGCTATACTTGTTGGGAATGATAGGGCAATCACCTGAAAATAAAACTGAGGCAGCCATAAAATCTTTGGAACAGTATGAAATAGCCTACAAGCTTTCATCAGAACAGGAACGTACTGTTTTTCTACAATATCTGATAAAGGCGGCTTTAGCCGCTGGACAGCCTAAAAAAGCAACAAAATATGCACAAGAAATGTTGAATAATAATCCGAAAGATTGGAATTATGGCAACAATATTCATCATGCTAACATAATTCTCGGTGAAATTGCACTTGAACAGGGTGACATTGATGTGGCAAAACAATACCTAATCAAAGCGGGAAAAACTCCAGGTTCGCCCCAGCTTAATTCATTCGGCCCCAACATGAAACTGGCAAAAAAGTTACTTCAAGAAGGAGAGCGGGATACTGTGCTTGAATACTTTAAACTCTGTGGGAAATTTTGGAAAGGGCGCGGAGTAAAGCAATTAAAAGAATGGATTGTCGCAGTAAAAACCGGCAAAGAACCTAATTGGGGCATCCATAGTTTTCGATAAAATAAACAGTTAAACGGAGGTCTATTATGACTATAGGCAAAGAGATGACACGCGGTGTAGCTGAACCGATTATTCTGAATCTATTGAATAACAAAGAAATGTACGGCTATGAAATCATTAAAGTAGTTAACGAAAAAACCAACAATGCTTTTCAATGGAAAGAGGGTACGCTCTATCCATGCCTGCATCGCCTGGAAGCTGCCGGTTTGATAAAAAATGAGTGGCAGATTGCCGCCAATGGCAAACCGCGAAAATACTATACCTTAACTCGCAAAGGAGCGGCAGAATTGGCGGTAAAACAGGAAGAGTGGAATCTGTTTGCCAAGTCGGTTAATGTACTGTTGTTTGCGTGATATACCCATTATGGGTAGTTTTTAGTTCGTCTATCTAGATATTTATGCTCATATATAAATGATAAAAGTTAAGATTTCAACCCAAACGAGTATAGACTTGCAATTCAGGTGCGCGTCTGCTAAAAGCGGTGAAAAATCACCGCATTCCAAAAGTCCACGAGGACTGCACTTAGGCTCGCAAACTTACTTTATATGGAATCGTATTTATGAAAAATGACAGGATTGAGAATTTACTGGATGAACTATCTTCTGGTCTACAAGCCGACCCGGAAATGCGTATGGATGTCAAAAGTGAACTGCGGACACATCTGGATGATAAAATTGCCGAGGGCGAAAATGCCGGACTGTCTGAAACTGAAAGCAGCGAACAGGCCTTGAAATCTTTCGGTGACATTGTGGCTATTGCTGATGGTTTAGTTGCAGCCAACGCCTCTCGGATGAAACTGAAAGCAAGACTATGGCGGGTTGCCGCTATACTGCTAATTCCAGCAGTGATTATCTGTGCGTTTATCTCTTTTTTTCAACTTGCGTCAACAGTCGCAATCTTAGATATTATGAGTTCATTCAATTCAAATATAATCAAACCTCCAACATGGATGAAAAGGAGTGCCGAATTATTTGGCAAATCCTATACGGCAGATGAATGCTTTATCTTAGACGGTGATACTACCAAGCACGAGCCATGGCAGCAACAAAAAGCACTAAGTGATCGTTTCCCCAGCAATAAAGTCTACCTCGCAAATTATATTCTACAACTTATTAATGCAGTTAATAATAAAAAAGTAACGCGTCAATACATATATTCAGAGCTGAAAAGAGCAGAAAAACTTGATCCAGATAATGCATTCTATAACTATATGCTGGCTGGAGTGATGCTGCAAAAAGCCTGTTCATATAAGACCCAAATAAAAAGTCTTAAAGATGGTAAAAAAAAGCGCAAACGCATTAAAGAAATTATTGATTTCAAGATAAATGATCGCCAACTTTTTAAGCAGGCGATGCAGGAATATCTTGCCGGAACCAAGAAAAAACATTGTCACTCATATTCAATGCAACTCATGCGACAACGTTTAAATATCATGGGTGAACCGACCAATTTTGCGACAAATTTAGACCAAATAATGTTTGCAGCTGGAACAGTCATACCGCATGTCAGCCTTTATCGCAAGTTGACTCAAGTCTTGCCTCAATATGCCAAATTGCTGATAAAAGAGCAAACCCAAGAACTGGCTTTAAGATATATACAGTCATGGCATTATTTTCTCCAGCACCAACTAGACGATAGTGATTATTTTATCTCTGTATTAGTTTTAATTGCATCAGCAAAGAGGTTCGCAGATGATTTACCCTCATTATATCAAGAATTAGGTAAAAAACAGCAAGCTGGAATAACCAAAACGCAGTTACTACAAGTGATAGAAGTCAGAGAAATCTGGGAAAAAGGAAAATATGACTATCGGAAAGATTTAAACAAAATGAGTATATTAGGGTCAATGATTCTACCTGCATTGGGAATAAAATTTAGTGAACAGGATTTGGCCAGCAGCCGGCGTATTGAGTATATTAATGTTGAAAAGTCGGTCATTGTGATTTTAAATATATTATTTATCGGAGGGATGTTGGTGGCAATAGGCGTAATAGTTACTTGGCGCTGGCGTACCGGAATTAACGCCATTCTACTGACCCCACCACTACGGACTATCGGGAAAATTTTCCTGTGGGGTATTATTACCCCTATTGCAGCTTATCTGTTGATCAGCACACTAGGTACCATCGGCGGTCATCAATACAACCTGCTTTATAATTCAGCATTCTATTTCCAAATATTATTACTGTTGACCTTAATGCCCTATATTACTTTTCATCTGGCAAAAAAATATGTCTCCAATCGTTGTCAACAACTTGAGATAGGTTTACCGGCACACAAGAGATGGGGAAACTCAAGAATAATTATCCTGTGGAGCTCTATGGCTATATTGACCGTTGCAGCCCTCATCCCACACGCATATATACAATTTGGCAAAGTTACCAGTTATACTTTTTTTACAGCTATCGGTCTTACTTTTATCTATCTATTGCTGATAATAGTCCATACTATTGCCAAATTTCTTACCTCTTTTCACCAACGCCAATATGCCATTTACTATGGAGCATTGGCAAAAACTTTATTACCTATTTTCGCTTCAGCTGTAATCTTCCTGACCTTTACCTGTATCCCGTATCTTAATTGGCGGGAAGCAAATTTAATCAAACAGGATAAAATCATATTTGGCGCACCGGGTGCATTTACTCATGCCGAAGAAAAAACTGTAGCTTATTTCAAAGCTCAATTGGAAAAGGCACTGAATAGCAAACCAAAATGAGCAAATGTCAATAGTTTCGCTTCGTGGCTTTTTATTTTTCGACACCAGCAGCTGTTGTTTTATGGTATGGGACTTATGGGAGCAATGAGCCTGATGTGGTGGCTTCGCCACCGAAGAAGTTACAATTTATCAGGAGTTATGCCGTATAATCAACCTGTCCCTTAGTGATCTTAGAGATTAGTTATGGCGTATAATCAACCTGTCCCTTAGTTGGCGTACTTAGTGACATAAAAAAAAAATGGCTTAAACCATCCTAACGAGTATAATTATCTGAGTTACATTGTATATTATTAAACTTTTAGTCATAATATTCTGTCATTCTTTGCGGAATATTATTTGCAAACCCGCTTCCGTAGCGACGTAGGAGCGGAGTTTGAAGCGGTAATCTGCTTTCAGGTGCCACCTGATTAAGATAAAACAATAATTAAATCACCATTATGGTAAAATATATGAAACAGACAGATAAAATAACTAAGCCGGAACTGCTGGCTCCTGCGGGCAATCTCGCAACGGCATTGACTGCACTGGATTGTGGTGCTGACGCGGTATACCTCGGCTTGAATAAATTTAATGCCCGCGAAAAAACTGATAACTTTAGTTTTGATGAATTGTCGAAGTTGCTGGCATACGCTAAAGAACGTAAAAAAAAGGTCTACGTCGCGTTGAATACCCTGATTAAAGAATCAGAACTGGTCGAGGTCGCTGAATATCTGGGTCAACTGGCAGACCTCAACCCGGACGCGGTAATTGTTCAGGACATCGGCGTCATGCGAATGATTCGTGAATTTTTCCCGTCATTGGAAATTCATGCCTCAACCCAGATGGGAATTCACAACTCTACCGGCATTAAACTACTTGATGTCCTCGGCGTAACAAGGGTTATTCTAGAACGCCAGGTAACATTAGAAGAGCTAGAAACTATCATGCCGAAAAGCCCGCTGGAAATAGAAGTATTTGTTCACGGTGCCCTCTGTTGCAGTCTGTCCGGGCAGTGCATTTTTTCATCATGGCTCGGTGGCTGGAGCGGTAATCGCGGCAAATGTAAACAGGCCTGTCGTCGCCGTTTTTTCTCCCGTAACGGTAACGGGTTTTTCTTTTCTCCCCAAGATCTTTATATGCTTGAACATATTCATGAGCTGAAAGAGCTTGGTGTAGCATCATTAAAAATCGAAGGCAGACTGCGTAAACCGGATTATGTCCGCAGTGTGGTTACAGCATATCGAATGATTCTTGACTGTGAAGGCAAACCATCAAAAACACTGCTCGGCGAAGCGAGAAATATTCTCAGTGGTTCGCCAGGACGTAAATGGTCAACTGGTTTTAGTTCACCAGAGGCAATGAACAGTTTAATTCAACACGATTCCATGGGGGCATCCGGGTTGCTATGTGGCAAGGTACTGGAAACTAGGCAGTACGGATTCAAAATGAATGTAGCACGGCGGTTACGAGTCGGAGACCGGATTCGTATTCAACCAATATCCGGCGAAGAAGGCCCGGCAATGACAATCACTAAAATGTCTATTGATCGTACTCCAACCAAACGCGCCTCCCGCGGCAGTGACTGTTTTATCTTCTGTGACCGCGAAATAAGCAACGGCGGAATGGTCTATAAAATTGGCGAAAGCAGTGATGATTTGTCTAGTCGAATCGCCAAATTACCGCTCCAACTACCTGCGCTCGATCTGTCGATTACCGCTGCACTTAACGGCATAACGGTTAGATTTGGGCAAAAAGGCATTCCTGAGTGGAACTTTGAGCATGAATTTGCCCTTGCTGAAAAACATCCATTGACGGCTGAAAAACTGTGTGAAGCGTTCAAAATAGCCCCACCTGATTTTTGTATCCCCGGTAATGTTCAGGCAAAAATCAAAGACAATATTTTTATTGCCGCCGGTGAACTAAAAACGATCCGCCGCGAATTCTGGGCGTGGATCGAAGCCAATGTCTCGCCACAGACGCTTACCGGCAGTGGCATTCGGGGCATGGAAGCATTTAGGCATTACTATCAAGAAATCAAAAAAACTACTGCCAAGCACGAAAAAGAATCAGTCGCAATTAAAATTGGTGGATGTCGTCCAGCCAAACGCGACGGGGTACTGGCAATTTCAATTTTCAACTTCAACAAGCTGACCGATGAAGTAATTTTGCCACGGTTTTGTCCGGAGGATAGACTTGACGGGCTGGAGAAACGCATCAAAATGGCCTATCAGGCAGGAATCAGACGTTTCCGAATAACCTCACTATTCGAGCTGGAAATGCTGAAAAAATATCGGGAACTTACCATAACAACCTCATTCCCGTTACCCATCACCAATTCGCTGGCGATTGCTGAACTTAAGTATACCGGTGTCTCACGGGCTCAAGCCTGGGTTGAATTGGAAAAAACTGAAATGGAACTATTGCGCGATAAATCAGTCATGCCACTGGAAATTTACCGTTATGGTCGCCCGGAACTCCTGGCAACCCGGGCCACAGTTGCCGTTGACGGACTCATCCGTGATGCTCGTAATAACAATTTCATTGTTGAGCACGATAAACGTTCAATGATGACCTACATTCTATCAAAAGAGGTTATGTCAATTCCGCGTTTAACCGGAACTGTTGACTTTTACGATCTGACAAATGCCTACTGGAATGAAAAGGAAACATCAACATTCAATTTTGAAAATGTCATGGTATAATTAGACGGTACTCGAAAAGCCTTTTGAATTTTCCGCATCGCGGAAATTAAAGGCTTTTCTCCGCTCCGTATATATTAATTTCAAAGAAAATTCTTCGAAATTGAGGCATTTAAAAATATACTTCTTACCACACCTGTCCTAACAATTATAAAAACTACCTGATTTAACAATTTTTTCCATTCAAGTCATTCAATTTTGTTCAATTTTGTTCAATTTCTCAAAAGTACCCCCCTGTTTTAAACTATGCT
>JAKIUY010000096.1 GCA_021647315.1 Victivallaceae bacterium | reverse complement strand
TAACCATTATAAAACTTATATTTAAAACTTTACTTCTCATGTCAAACTAAACGCACACTATACTTTAAGATATACTAAACGCACGGAATATTTTTTTGAGTGTGCGTTTAACTTTTCAATTAACAAAATAAAAATAATTGCAAAACCATTTAACTTGAACAGTTGCTTTTTCTCGTTTTTTGTGCTATAATTAGTTACCGATCAACAACTGCATCACAATTATAGCTGTGTTTGCAGTCGCTCACAAAAATGGGGGTGATACGGATTCGACTGGATCAGTTTATTGTTGACTGCATGCCGAGGATGATCGTTGGCCTCGTTAATCATCGATTAAAAACATAATTGCTAACGAAGAAAGTTACGCACTGGCAGCTTAAAGCAGCCACGTCTCCACCCTGACGGGCGTTAAGGAATGGAGGCGTCATAAAACGTCCTGGCTCAAAGTTTTGTCTTCCGGCTTTGATGTAAGATTTTAGAAAGGCTAGTCACAGAGCAGGCCTGTCCGCCGGCGTCGCCGAGTGACGATAAGCAATAATGACGGAATATGCATGTAGACGTTTTCATGACGCTATCACAGGACCAGGGTTCAACTCCCTGCACCTCCACCATTTTAAGCTCAATTTACAAACAACGGTACCATAAAGTACCGTTTGAGGGTTTTAATTTCACTAGACAGGGGTATATAGACAGGGGTATATTTAGCCATCTACGATATTTTTATCAGGAGGATATCATGGCTAGAAGAAAAGAGAATGGAACAACAAAACTGGAATACGGATCAGTTTACCAAAAGACAGGCAGTAATGGAACCTACTATTACCGCTATCAAATCAATGGCCAAAGAAAAGCTATAAGCTTGAAAACCAAGAACTACGATGAGGCTATCGTCAAAGCCAAAGAATTAATCCCAATCATCAAATCACAGAACCTTGAGATTCTTGCTGCTCATGTTAAACATGCTAAAGGTCTGGCATCTAAAATAAAACTATTGCCGCTTGGTGATGCCCGGGATATGCGAGGTCAGGGACTTGCTGTAGATACCCATAATCGAAAAATACGTCGAATAAAAAAGATCTTTGATGTGCTTCATGAGTATCGTGATACTGAAAATCCATTTATTTTACCTTCCTGCAAAGAAAGAGGTGAGTTATGCAAAGCAGGTTCAGAAAGTGCATCAAAAAAAAGCGGAGTACCGTTAAGGTACTCCGCGAAAGTGTCGTTGTTAAACTTATTCGTCAGCTTTAGTTTTAGGCAGACCCAAAACTTTGTCGCCATCTTTCCAGGCGCGTTTGCTTTTCATGATATCGATACGTTCAAAACGCTTCAGAACATTTCTTTTCTGTTTAATTTTACCACCAGTTTTAAGACTCGGGTGCTGTGACATAATGTTACCTCATAGTTTATCTGAAAAATTCAACGCGCCCACTCAATGACGCTATTTCACTTCAATAAGACTTCTTTGTAATAATTTGAACCTTTAATATGGCTCTATTTTAAAATTTGTCAAGCTGAAAAGTATGAAAAATTAAAATAGTTACGGTTACTTGACTGCTGGCTTGAATTTTAAAAATTCAACCCGGATAATCCGGCTGTAACTGCTGGTTGATGGTGCAGGAGCACTGTTTTTTTTGCCGACAGTACCGTAACGTACCGCAAAATCTTTTTCCAATTCACCCCAACCGGAAACCGCACGTCCACTTTCACCCCATATTTTATGGCTGGCATTCATGTTAAGCAACTGCTGTTCCCGAACACTGCCGGCTGGAACAATAGCGTATTCATGAAGCAGCACCGCATCAGCACCTTCAGCTTCCGCCTGTGCAACAAGTTTTTTGACAATATCTTCCTTGGAAGTGCTGATATAGTTCCCGCTGCAAACTGCTTTACCCATAACCTCAAACGGTTTAGGCACCGCTTTAGCATTAGGGTAAAATTTAATATTCTCAGTCGGAGCATAACTTGCGCCCTGATAATTAACTGAAAGACAACCGGCAGTGAGTACCGCAATGGATGAACAGAGCATAAATAATTTTTTTATCATTGATTAAATTCCTTCTCTTTATATTTCGTTTTTGATGATACTGGATAAAAGATAGCGTTAATCGTTAAAAAAATCAAGGCTGAAGCGTAAAATCATGCTTTTATCAGTGTCCAGGCACCAATCAGAATAAACCCTACGCCGGCGGCGTAGTGAAGATATTTTTCACCGATATAAGCGGACATTACTCCGCCCAGCAACACTCCAATTGCCGAGGTAAGAATCAGTGCCAGTGAAGCCCCGCAAAAAATTGTCAATTTACTGACATTTTTATCAGCGGCAAACAACATCGTCGCCAGCTGAGTCTTATCGCCGAGTTCCGCAATGAATACCGAAGCAAATACGGTAAACAGTATTTTGTAATCCATAAATTTAAATCCAAGTTAGGACTGAAAGTCCGATATATATCAGCCCAGGTCAACGCCCTGGGACCCAAGCCCCGACAGCAAAGAGCTCTGAAAGAGCGACATAAAAAAGTGGCGTTCTGGCGTTCAACTGGACAGTAACCTTTGCTTGACCACCGAGCTCTGATGAACATAATATAACGTTTTTGGCGCAAAATGAAAGTCCGTTTATGCCTGATATTTTGGAAATATATCTACTCTTCTCAGGTACTTGCCACTTGGGTGCACAAAACTTTCGACATAATTTATATTGAGTACAACTAGTGTTGCTTGGCGTCAATAGCTGTCCCCCTGTATGAGCATTGAACACGCTCGTTTGGAGTTCCCACTTCAGTGGGTGCTTTTCAGCATCTTTAGATGCGTCCTAATCCCACAGGGGATTAGGGTGTTCGGGATCTCGAGTGCAACGACAGGTGAGCAAAGCGAACAACCTTCACAGAGACACCGCCTGAAGGCGGAACTACAAGCATGGCATAAATTAGTATGGAGCCACGGATTTGTGTCAAGCAACGCCAGAACAGCCTTTTCAGGCTCTCTTTTTGATGCAGTTGAACACCGTCCTACGCAAAGCCATCCAATTTATTTTTTTGAGAGCCCTTACGGCGCGAGGTTAGGCATATAGACTTGGTTAGATTCCATCTGCTGCAAGTCTATCTGATTGATTTCAACATGGATCAGATTACCAAAATTGAGTTTTAATTGCTCTATTTCGCGACTGTTACCGATGATATCAGAGTTCAATGTATAAAAGCTTTCACTGTACGAACTGGAACTTTGAACTAAATCAGCGGTTGTCAGAAACAGCGAATCCAAATCACCCGTAAAATTATTTCTGACACTTGCCGGCAATTCATTAATTGCCATATAGCTGTACGAACCGTCAACCTCGCCTTCTGAATAGATGCTGTCGGTTATCTGCGAGTTAAATACCGTATCCGCATCGTTTGCCGGAACACCGGTGATCTGATCGTCTGCGGAAAAAGGCAGGTTATCAGCACCGTAGTCCCAAGAGTAAATAGCTGAACCGGCACCACTGAAACTACTGTCGTTGCGAGATACATATTCCGCATTATTTTTGGCACTCAGATATATTTTCACATTGGAAATCCCCAGTCCCGCAATAAAAATAACACCGAGAAATATCACCATGATACCGATAAGTCCAACACACATTTCGACAATGGCTTGGCCATTCTCAGATTTGCTGTCAACGCGTGATCGTTTATTGTTTTTTCTGCAATAGTACATAATAGATAAGATTCCAGTTTAATACCCCATGAGGGTAATTTTTAATTCGCCTGCCTAGTGTCGTCCGGCATCTGATCAGATGATTTAGAGGATTTTCCATGAAACCAAAAATTAAAATCAAGCAAGCAAAAAATCCAAGTTTTTTTGTGAATTCTTATATTCAAAGCCTCGGGGGGCCGACACGAGTCCCAGGCGGTGGACCCGGCCCTGGGCCACCCGGCATCCAGTTACAGACAGCCTGATTATTAGTTATAATATTACCATTCCGGTCACGGATGATCATCTTTCCGTGGTATGAATAGGTAACGTTCCAGCCATCATTTCCCTCAACTATATTATCTGATGGGTTATCTGGATCGTAATCCAGATCATCAAGGAGATAGGCCTCCTGCAGCCAGCCGGCACCGGTAGGATTACTGTTTTCATTATATTTATAACGATTACCAAAATATTCCAGATCACCAGTGATGGAGTTATGGTCAAAGTCATTATTATAGCCAGACTTTCTGAAAGGAGCCGAGTCGATCAGCTGTAGCGCGGCAAGGTAACTTTCTGTCCCCGCCGGTGGCGGTGTTGCTGGATTATGCAGATCGTCAACGTCTGATAACCAAATTAAAAATTTTTCCAGCAATGAAAATTCTCCCCGCATTGGCCGATAAGCCTGAATGGTACTAGGGACAAGCGCAACGTCGGTAAACAGCGGCAAAATAATACCGGTATCACAAGGGGGAGCGTCAGCTGCTGCTCCGATAATTTTTGCCAGCGCACCGCCGGGTTGCATATCCTCCACGACATTATTGCCGACCCTCACGCTTTGCGTTCCTTTATCTCGAATGACATTGTTCCGCAATGCTAGCTGTGCCTTGGACAATTGGTCGGAGGTTACGTTGCTTGGCCGCGCCATAGTAGTCTCATATTGATTGAGCATCGTCAAATTTTGATAGCCCTCGGCATAAGCCAGCGGACCGCCATAGAGAAAACTATTTTTCAAATCAGCCCGCAAGTAACGTTCGCGATTCCATATCGTAGTATCTGGTCCATTATAATTTGAACTGTCCTGGTACCATGAACTGTCATAGGTACACCAGGTCACATTGCGCAAGACGTCCCAATCCGAAACGTTCATACCCCGGTCTGAAGCCAAGCGGCTAATTTCATTTTCTGCTAAATCGTAAGTATATTCTCTGGAATTTTTCGCCCCGGTATATTGAATACGCAAGGTGTATATTTCGCTTTCATTCGGGAAACGAGTATTGCTGAACTCAATATTCCACCATTTCCCGCTCCAATATGAATCAGGCAACTTAACCAGCATATTAAGGGTCGGATTACACCAGAGTTGGTTATTAATGGCGGAATAAAGGCTTTCACTCGTCAACCAACGCGGATCAACGCCTTCAAGCCCCGGGAAGCGACCATTCGGTCGCACCGCCATGCCTTGTATCATAATATTAGTCAACATGCTGATATAGGGATCCCGCCAATGATAACCGCCTTGTCCGCTCGGGATATATTCAGGCACCCCAGCTTCAGGAGTATAACGCGGATCTACCGCCAGCTTCTCAATATATTGATACATTTCACTGGCAAGCTGTTGATTCACTGCCATTCCATTATTTTTGGCCGCCTGCTGGGCAGCACCAAGCCCGATTAACGGACCGATAAATGAGATTCGAGACTGCATTTCAGTGACACATTTTGAAGCGGAAGCAATTTTTTCCGGTGACAGCTCCGGGTCATTGGACTCAACATAAGGAATGTCGCTCAGCAGGATATCACAAGCTTTAACCAGATTAAGTTCACCGATCAGATTCAAGCTCTCCTTCTGCCATTTCGCTGCCGTCAACGCTGCCGCCTGCTCACCGGTCTCCAGTTTCATCTTACCACGAATAACAGTCTGCAAGTCAAACATAAACAGAATTGCCAGCATCAGAATCAGCATAACAATAACCACCAGAATCAATACCTGCCCCTGTTCAGTTGATTTGTACCCGCCTTTAACTTTAGAAATCATTTTTTGCCTGTCAGTTTTCATCTATTCATCTAGGTAATATTGTGAATGGTTGTACATAATCGATTCACCGCGCGGCTGGTTATTGCTCGGGTCAACAGTCGAAATATTGATACGGTCAACATAGACAAAATTGGCAAACGACTCATCCAGCAACGGCATATTCTGAATTGTCACATCGGCACTCGCGTAATTACCATTATTCTCGTGCTGCACATCTATATAAGGCGTCGTCCCGCTTTGATAATCTTCCCAGTATTCAAAATCGACCCCGTACATCCCCCCATCTGAATACATCATATAATCCGCCGCACGTTCCGAAAGATCATAACGACTGTATGGCGCCATTGCCGGAATGATTGATTCATCCGCACCGCTGACGCCGGTCAAGGCAACCTGTGCCGCCCGCTCGACAATCCCCTGGTTATAGCCTAACGCCTCACCTTTTGCCGCATAGAATGAGGAATATTCGCAGAGTATTTTGGCTACGGACCAGTGGAATATCTGAAGCAGGCCGAAGAGGATCAGACAGATAACCAGCATGCAGAAGAATGCCTCAACCATCGTGCCGCCATATTCACTTTTACGTTTTTTCCCTGAATATTTCATTGATATAATCTCTATTGCTGAAAACTTAACTATTATGCATTTAATTGGGGCCTGCTGGCTATTTTTTTTTCTCAGGCGGGACGCCCGAGCTACTTTGTTGATGCTCCGCATCTTTCTCAGGCGGGACGCCCGAGCTACTTTGTTGATGCTCCGCATCTTTCTCAGGCGGGACGCCCGAGCTACTTTGTTGATGCTCCGCATCTTTCTCAGGCGGGGACGCCCGAGCTACTTTACAATTAAACGCAATACACGGCAGTTTTATTATAACTCAAAACTGAATTATTGCATAATATATTTTTAAGCAACTGCCAAAGTACTAATTTTTTTTAATTCCGGTTTCAACTCATGTTTCATTTTGGTGATATCATACATTTCCTGCAATCCTAACCAAAATTCTGCACTGTTACCAAAAAACTTGCTTAGCCTTACTGCTGTATCCGCGGTGAGACCACGTTCTTCTTTAATAATCGCGTTTATTCGTCTAACCGGCACTCTTATTTCTCTGGCCAACTTGCTTTGACTTAATTCATAATCCGTTAGAAAATCAGCTAAAACTTCACCAGGATGAATGTTTGTTATATCAGTCATTTTATATTTTCCTTCCTTCAATGATAATCTGTAAATTCTACATCTGACGCACCTGCTTCATCCCATGTAAAACAGATACGATATTGTTTGTTTACTCTTATTGAATACTGGCCTTGCCTATTTCCATGCAAAGCTTCAAGACGATTACTAGGTGGCAGACGTAAATCATCAAGCCTAATTGCAACATGTAAATAACGTAATTTTTTTAAAGCCTGGTGCTGAATATTCGCATCAAGTTTTATTCTTTTACCTTGCCATATATTGTTGGTTAATTTATTCTTAAAGGTCTGTATCATTCAATTATTTACCTTTCTATTCTATGTATGTACTTTATAAGTATAACCCATAGGGTTAAGATTTCAAGTAAAAATCATTCTGCTGTCAATTATTCTGCAAAAAAAGTTTAACGTTTATCCAGATAATCACGGATAGTCTGTGGCAGACGTAAATGACGGCTCTCCGGCATATTAAATCGTTCCCCCAGCTCCCGGATAATTTTGACCGCGTGATCAACATCACCACTGGCGAGATCAACGGCAGTACGCCGGATAGAGTATTTGATTTCCGGGATACGGCAGCGATAACCGGTAAGTTCATTACAGCGTCCTGCAGGTGCTTGAGCAAGCAGGACATCTTCGACATGCTCGAGTCTGAATGCAATATCAAGCATCTCTTCATCAAAACCAAGTTCCTCATAAAACTGTCCAAAAAAGAATACCGCCTCGCTGATAAGTCTGACCAATTCCGGATAATTGACGGTAGCTGTTTCAGTTGCCGGTTGAATACGGTAATAAAAAAAGCCCGTCTGAAACATTTGCCACAATTTAACCTGTGCCTGCGGCAGGCAACGCAGTGAAACATTGGATGAGTATGCCTCATCCAGTTCCTGTTTAGAGATAAAACTATTTTCGCTAGCAATATAGAGTGAATTGTGGCAGGCTTTTTTCAGTTCTGATAAAGAAAAGCGGTTTTCAACATATGTTGCCGGCGTAACAGCAATTTCAATAATTACGGCATTGGTTGCAGGGTGTTTTTTGCGTTGAAACAGCGCACGTGAATGATTAATATGTTCATTGAAACGATTAATATTATCGTCACCCATTATCTGCCGGTCTTCGTAAAGAATGCCACGAATCATGCGCCCCAGAGTTTCACGTTGATTGCGCAATGAACGTCGGACGATATTGTGAATTTCGCTGGCCCGGTAAGCCGGGCGGCTTGAAGCATCAGCAGTACGAATATAAAAAATGCCCTGTTGTAACTCATGTTCACACCCTTGAGAACAGACATGGGGAATATCATCGAAACGCTGAATGGCAAATACAACATACTGTTTATCGTCAATCACTGGTCGTTCGACTGTAAAATTAATTTGCGGATCGGCATATTTATTGATGAAATTACCTACGGCAGTAGGGTCAAAACTTTTGGATTGTTCTTCAGTTAAGCCCGTGTAGAGAGAAGGTTTACCGGCATTATCTTCACCGACTCCGACTACAACATAGCCACCTTTGGTATTAGCAAGAGCCAGGCAGTGACGGACAAATTTTGCTTTGCCGGAACGCGGTAGCGATTTCCAGTTTTGCGCCGCCTTGTAATCAAGTTCTTCAGATTCAATACCACGGTATATCAGATCTGACCAATTAATACCAAGCTGTAGATTCATAAGTAAATTCCCGGGCGTAAAAAATGAAATCTGTCACCAAACATAGTTTACTATAACAGTTAAATATCAGTAATCCAAAGAGATTGTCTGAATTTATGAAAAAAATACAATTCCAGATTAGTTGATTAGCAACGAGACTGAGCTATATTATACATTTGGATTTGACACTTAATTGAGACAATAGGTATAGCAATAATAATATAAGGATATAAACCGATGAGTAATGTAGATAAATCAACCTCGGCATTTATGGAAAAGCTGGTTTCTTTGTGTAAACGGCGGGGTTTTCTGTTTCAGAGTTCAGAAATTTATGGTGGGATCAATGGTTTCTGGGACTACGGTCCATACGGTACGCAGCTTAAAAAAGCAGTTGAGAAACTGTGGTGGAACTATATGGTTGAAACTAGAATTAATGTCGAAGGACTGGATTCAACGGTAATCTGTCACCCAAAAGTCTGGGAAGCGTCCGGTCACCTTGCTCAGTTCGGTGATTTAATGTGTGATTGCCGGGATTGTAAAGCCCGGCATCGGGTCGATCAAATGGCAGATAAGGCTGTCTGTCCGAATTGTGAATCCACCAATCTGACTGAGCCGCGTGAATTCAACCTGATGATGAAAACTTATGTCGGTCCGGTATCTGATGAAGATCATGCCGCCTACCTGCGGGCTGAAACCTGTCAGCCGATTTTTATCGACTTCCATCAAGTCAGAGTCGCAAGCCGTCAGAAACTGCCATTCGGGATCGGTCAAATCGGTAAAGCATTCCGTAACGAGATCAATCCGCGTAACTTTACCTTCCGCTCACGTGAATTTACTCAGATGGAAATGGAGTTCTTCTGCAAAGACAGTGACGCGATGGAATGGTTCGAGTATTGGAAAAATGAACGCATCAAATTTTTCCGCAAACTAGGCTTTACCGAAGCAGAGACCCGGATCTATGAACATGAGAAGTTGGCTCATTACGCCAAAGCTGCGATTGATATTGAATACAAATTCCCGTTCGGCTGGGGCGAAGTTGAAGGCGTTCATCACCGCGGCACCTGGGATATGTCACGGCATCAGGAATTTTCCGGTGAAGATCTCACCTATTTCGACCATGATAATGGGGAAAAAATTACCCCGACCGTGATTGAGACATCAGTCGGTGCCGACCGTACCGTACTGGCACTGCTGTGTAAAGCTTATGATGAAGACGTTGCCGACAGTAAAAAAGAGGGTAAAGCGAGCGAAGCACGGGTTGTGCTCCGCTTCCCTGCTGAAGTTGCTCCGGTTCAGGTCGCGATTCTGCCGCTGTCCAAGAAACTTACTGAAAATGCTCAGCAGCTGTTCAATGATATCGCTCCATACTATCGCAGTGAATTTGATGTTACCGGCAGTATTGGTAAACGTTATCGCCGGCAGGATGAAATCGGTACACCCTATTGTGTAACCTTTGATTTCGATTCCCTTGAAGATAACGCGGTAACTGTTCGTGAACGTGATTCAATGGCGCAGGAACGGGTTGATGTAACGCAGTTGCTGGCATATTTTGACGGGAAAATGCGTTAGATCGGTTATCTGATGCATGAACAAAGCCGGCTGCGCCGGAACGTCGAACATCGAACTTTCAACATCGAACGTCGAATAAACAGGGAAAATACCTGCCCGAGCGTAGCGACAGATGAAACGCGGTGTAATAATTTTCTATTAGGTTAAAATCATTAAGGTACAGAATATTATGATTACTCACGAAAACCCATGGTTGAAGACCGGTGACAGATTAGCTGTCCTAGGTGATTCTCTGACTCATAATACCGCCGGTTATATGCAGGAGTTGACTGAAGTTCTGACGGGGAAAGGCATCACTGTTATTAATGCCGGTCTCGGTGGCGATAAAACACCGACTGCGTTAATGCGCCTCCAACATGAAGTTATTGATATGAAACCTACCGCGGTATCGGTCTTTCTCGGGACCAATGATGCGCTGGTCGGACGCGGTATCTGGGCTGATGAACCCCGAGTTACTCCTTCAGCCTATTATACAAATCTGCGCTGGATTATTCATCGGGGCAAAATGGCCGAAATCAGTAAATTCAGTGTGACGCCGCCACTATGGCGTCCCGAGGGTGAGCAATTTGCGGCATTCGGTGATATTTTTCGTGATTATTGTTTGGAGGCACGTGCTGCTGCCGATGACGAACGCGCCATCTTAGTGCCAGCTGACATCGCGATACAAAACGAATGGGCCAAACATTCCGGGCATACCGGACTGTTGCTTACCCGTGACGGCATCCATTTGACCGAGGAAGGTTGTGCTATTCTCACCAAAACGACTCTGAAAGCGTGGGGATTTGAATAATTTATAATTTATGTCTGAGTATCTGCCTTCGCTTAAAAGCGACGAGTTGAGCAAGATTCACTTTGTCTGATATTACATAAGGCCCATGTGTCTCATTTGGCCCATAGCCCATAGGATCGATAATAAACAATGAAAAACAAAAATAAAACTGAAAAAGAGGGCTCCGGATTAAAACATTTTATGTTATTCGGGTGCCTTATCCCATTTTTTGTGGTCACCCTGCTGGTCGGCGGGTTGATTTTCTGGCGTTCAATCGAGCGTGAACAGGTGCCGCCTAAATATATCACTGTTGTCGAAAAAAAGGTTGTCAAGCAACAGAAGAAAGTTCAATTACGTCAGCAAAAATTGTTTAAGGCATCAAATCCGCGCATGGAGTACGATCCGGATCAGACTGCCATGGCTTTGTTCAGTATTGAACAGGCATTAAGCAATGCGAAAAATTTCAAAGACCTGACCTCGTTGATTCTGCAAAAAGATTCAGAGCTCATTGCACCGGAAGTTGCTGAACTCAAATATCGTTTTTTCAATATTTATAAAGATCTGCTGCGAGCTGAAGATGACATAGATGACCAGCAATCTATCTATAACATTGCCAGCGGAGCTTTGCTTGATATGTTTTCCGCAGTCAAACTTGACCTGGGCACCACGTTGGCAATCGATCATGATCAGGCCAAGGTTATCTGGACAGAACGGATGCGGCGGGCTGATCTACGTGATAAAATGTCCGAACGGCTCCGCAAAAATCAGGATCGTCTACTGCGATTCTATTTCGATTACATGAAGACCAGCAGCAAATACCTGAAGGAATGGGATGTGCTCTGCGCCTACCGTGACCGAGCCTATATTGCAATATTTGAAGGAGATCTGGAGGCGGCCATCAAGAATGCCGGAACCGCGATAAAACTTGCTCCGCATGAGAAGGAAGCTCATCTGCTGTTGGCGCGTTGCCTGTTACAGCGCAATGCGGAATCGGACAGCGGCAGTGCCAAAATCATGGTTGATGAATTTCTGAAAAAACATCAGGGCCAGGAGGCACCGGCATACCTGTTGCGCGGGGTGCTTAAAATGAAAAACAAAAAATATGATGAAGCAATTATTGATTTTGATCAGGCGGCGATCTACTATCCTAAACAGCAGGAGGTGTTGCTTGACCGGCTTAATCTTTATAAAAAGCGTAATTTTCTCAATAAGTCCAAAGAGGGTCGGATGATAATCAACATGTATCGCGGCATGATGACCGGATCAGGATTTTTCAGCCCGGATTTCCAATTGGCCAAAATTGCTCAATTACGCGGGGATAAAGATGAAGCCCGGGAGAAAATTTTCGACCATTTCTTCCGTCGTCGCCTTCAGGGGCAATGGGATCGGGTCTTGACCGATTTCCGTTTCTGTAATAAAAATCTTGAAACCGATCCATTCAAAATCGAAGGCAATAATATCAGCCTGGAGATCAAGCCCGCATTCTTCTTTAACAGTGTTATCGCCAAGATACATAACGGCAGTAACCGAGATATTCATAATGTCACTCTCCTGCTCTGCGTGCGCTTTACAGACATGTTCAAAGGAGACTATATCTCATTTCCCGTCGGCGCAACCCAGGCCAGACTGCCGGCAGGAAAATCGATTACTGTCGGACGCCGCGATATCAGTGATGTGACCATCGAAAAACTCGGAACGAAAAAACAGTTCAAAGATATTATTGATTATGCCGCGGTGTTAATTTCAGATGAGATCATCACCTGGGTCGAACCACGTCCGGCTGTTATCAAAAAAACCTCAGTCAAATCAGATAAACTGAAAATAGCGACTGAAATTGCCAAGGCAGTTGTTGATATGGCAGCATCTGCTGACAAGCAGGCGACAAATAAAAAGAGCAAAAAACTGGCTGAAAAACTGATTCGTGAAGCGGCAAAAATGGTCTCAGCCAAGGGCAAAGGTGACCGGGTAAAATTCAGCAACGAACATAAAAAAATTATCAACGACCTGCTTGATAGCGCGATTAACTATATCCCGAAACAGCAGACAGTTGATAAAGATGGCCAAACCGTCACCGAAGAAACTGATGCCGTAAAATATATTAAATTACTGAAAAACATTGTCGCGCTCTCCATAAAAGATGAACCGGAACCGAAGAAGTAGGGCTTGGTGCTTGGGAGACGGCACTCGATGTTCAATGTCACGCTGAGCGTGATTAATTCAATCTAATAGGAAATGCATTCTTTTAGCTAGTTTTCTGTGCGTAATCAAACTCAACCGCGCAGATTTTAAATAGCTTTTAGATTGCAAAACGGTATGAGTTCTCGAACGACCTTGCAAAGCAAGGGCTTTAGTAGTGTAGTAGTGTAGCGGAACAACTTATTTAAGATCACACTCGCCCAATGGGTAAGTTCCTCTTGATTTATCCCTACTTCACGCTGAAATTGAAAAGAATACACACCGGCAGCCAGCCGTCTTCATTAATATTGATCAAGCCGAACTGCAGTCCATGTTTTACAGAATTTACGATACCGAGCTGAATTCCGGCAAGACGCCCCGCGATATTTATCATGCCTATCTGACCGCCTTTGGCGTCCCCGGCAACCGCATTAAGCAATCCAAGCTGAGTTCCGTTTAACTCTTTGCAGGCCGTAATGCCGATGAATGCCCATTGCAGACCGCTTATCTTATCTGTTGCACTGCAGAAGATAGATAACTCCATTCCTTCAACTGACCCTTGACCGGAACATATCGGTAGACCGAGTTTAAGTCCGTCTACTTTTGAGTCAGCAGTTTCCGCCGGATAGTTAAACCAGTAACCGGGTTGGAATATCGCAACTTGCCCAGCTTGAAGGTGTACATTCAGCATTGCACAGACAGCTAAAGCTATTATAATCAAAACAGATCTTTTCATCTTATTTATTCCTCCAACTATTTAGACGCTAGTGACGGAGAAAAGCCTTTAATTTCCGCGATGCAGAAAATAAAGTCTTTTCGAGTACCGTCTATTTTATTGCTTCAACTGCTGCCGCTGCCAGTTTTTTTCCTGCTTCGAAACATTCTTCGAGAACCGCTTCGGTCGGCGTAAACTGTGCCTGAATAGGATCATCGGAGAGCATTTTACATTTCATCGATTCCAAAATCTCCTGAACATCATGCTGTCCCCCTTTTTTCGCCCAGCCGTAAGAACCGAAAGCAACTGCGGTTTTGCCTTCAGGCGAAAGCCCTTTGAGATATGCAAGCGCCTCGGCAGCTTTTGGCATAATACCTTTATTCAGTGTCGGAGAACCGACTGCCAGCGCGGCGGCAGAGAGTGTAGCGTCGGCAATAACAGTAATATTGGTATGTTTCAGATCGTATTTTTTCACTGAAACGCCTTCGATATTGGCTCCGCGATAAATCGCATCAGCCATCATTGCGGTACTCTTCCACATTGTATCGTAAAAGATCAACACTTCAGCTTCCGGCGTATGCGACATCCATTTAGTATATGCCGCCAATATTTCAGTGATATGCGAACGCCAGATGATACCGTGGCTCGGTGCAATCATTGAAATATCCAGACCGGCAGCTTTGCTCATTACTTTCGCAACCTGACCGCCGTAAAGCATGATAATATTGGCATAGTAGGTTTTCGCTTCAATCATCGCTTCCCGAAGGACTGCGGTATCATCGAAACGCTCCGACGTCGAATAGTGTTGTCCGAAAGCGTCCATTGAAAAGAGCAAAGTTTCTTCCGGTATGTAGGTGAACATTGATTCCGGCCAGTGTGCCATTGGCGTATTGACAAATGTCAGAGTACGTTTGCCCAGTGAAATTTTGGTTGATTCATCAACTATTTCGAATTTCCAGCCATCGGTATTATACTGCATTGATAGGATATTCTGGCATTTTTTATTGCAGACAACTACCGCATTAACACATTTTTTGACCAGCAGCGGCAGTGAACCGGAGTGATCAGGTTCGGCATGGTTGCAGACGAGGTAGTCAACCGCATCAAAATCGGTGTGTTCAGCAATATTTTTCATCAGTGAATCGACATACGGTGCTTTGACCGAATCAATTATCGCAATTTTTTCATCTTTTATCAAATATGCGTTATATGAACTGCCGCGTTCAGTGACATAGCCGTGAAAGTCTCTGATATCCCAGTCAACATAACCTATCCAAAAAATATTCTTGCGTAAACAGTTTTTATCCATAATTTATTTTCCTAATCAGGTGGCACCTGCAGACGTTCGTCTGGTTTATACCACTTCAAACTCCACTCCTACGTCGCTACGGAAGCGGAAGTAAAATCTCAACTCTTGCCCGAAAATGACAAGAGTTTGCGACTAATGGTTTACAAACGCCCGTCTGGCTCATACTGCTTCAAACTCCGCGACTACGCCGCTACGGAAGCAGGAAAAGCAACTTATGTCAAAAGTTTTGTACATGTTAGGCTCCAAGTGCCTAAAGGTGCTCTATAACCTTTTCGAACAGCACCTAGTCATTATGTTCTATTTAATATAAACCATTTAGAGCTAAGCGACAAACCAAATAAGCTCTTTTTGTGCTTTTATCTTTGAAATTGGGTATTTGCCAGCCGTTTTCGGTTCTTGGTCTATCTGTTTCAGCAGTGACTGTTTCTGTTTGCCGGTAATCATAACTGCAATCGTCGCGGCCGCTTCAAATGCGGGATAGGTCATGGTTATCCGCGGGATACAGGGTGCTGAAGTTGATGGAGCCGGTACTGCGACAACCAGTGCATCCTGCTCAGCCAAAGCAGGCGAGCCCGGAAACAGCGATGCCGTATGACCATCATTGCCCATTCCCAGCAAAATAAGATCGAAGCACAATCCGTCACCGCGTTTTTTTCTAAAGCTGGCAATTTCCCGTCGATAGTCAGCAACCGCGTCAGCCGGCGTCAGTTCACTCTTAATCCGATGAATGTTTTCGTTCGGGATAAAACCGGCTCCGCCAAGGGCATTAATCGTATTATGATAATTATTAAGTTCACTGTCGTGCGGTACACAACGTTCATCACCCCAGAACAGATGCGTCTTATTCCATGGGAAACGGCTCTCTTCAGTAAGTTTGCGGTAGAGCGGCATCGGCGTAGAACCACCGGCCAGCACTAGAGCAAACTGACCGTATGATGCCACCGCCTGTTGGGCTCGCTCTAGGCAGAAGTCAGTAACAGCCTGATAAAATTCATCAATTGATGAATAATGTTTAGTGTTCAAGTCCATATTCTTTTGAAAACTGCGCCAGAGTTGCCAGATGAAACTGTTCTTCCTCAATCAAATTGTTTATGACCTCTTTATCCGCAGACTTTCTCATCAAAAACTTCAGCCCCATGAAAAATAGAATAGAATCGCGTTCTCTTTCCATGGCCAGTTTCAGCACATCACGCAGCAACATATCAGCAACAGTAGTTGGCATATTTTCAGATTTAAAAACATAATTAGAAGCTTCAGTCTGCATGTAAAGCATCGCAAATTCATCATTAAGTGCATCAACATCACTGTTATCGGCAAAACGATTCTGCATTTTGCGGAACAGTTGTTCATGTCCATCTTCCTGATCCGCCAGGTCAAGCAGAAATGCTTTTACTGCCGGAATAGACTGTTTGGCTGCAACTTCACGGTAAAATCCAGCTCCATTGATTTCAATCTGAATCGCAATGTCAAATATTTCAGCCAAATTGTATTGTTTATCCATTATCTATCTCCTATAATTTATACTGCTAAAGTCAAGTATATAACCTTATTAAACTATGCGCCCGCTCGAAAATTGCAAGCATATTTGGAATTTTTTACTCCCGGGAGTACCGAGCTCCAGCTCGGCATATTCTTTCTCCCGGGAAAACCGAGCCCCAGCTCGGCATCGCTGAGCTCTGAGATAACATTTGATCGCAGGGTGTAAAAGGATTTGAGCACTCCAAAGATGCTGCGCATCAAGTTTTTACGGCTCTGCCGTTTTGGAGTGCGGTGATTTTCACCGCTTTTCAGCATCTTTAGATGCGTCCCTGATCCCCATGGGGTATTATTTACCTATGCGCCCAGCCGTCGCTCTTCGAGCTATGGCTTGGCAAAGCTCGAAGTCGCAGGCGACTATTTTAAATTTTACGCCAATATTTAAACTTGTATTTTAACTTTTTTGCCGATTAATAAATGTTATCCGAGGGTCGGCCAGGACATAAAGAATATCCGACAACATAATACCGCCAAGGGTCAGCAGACCGGCAAATCCGAACAGAGCCATCTGCAACGGGTAGTCACGACTGTTGAGTGCCATCAGTGACAATGACCCCATACCGGGGATACTGAAGACATATTCGATAATAATACTGCCGGCAACAAGTCCGGGCAGCAGACCAGCAAACAGCGTGATCAGAATAATCAATGCATTCCGCAGGGCATGTTTGAAAATAACAAAAAACTCCGGCAGTCCTTTAGCTCTGGCGGTGCGAATATAATCCTGATTGATCACATCCAGCATCCCGGCTCTGGCATAACGCGACAAGCCGGCAAATCCAGCATAGGCCAGACATGTGATCGGCAGCACATAGTGAATTGCCTGTTGCCATAATGCGCCCCAGATTGACATTCCCCCAGTATTTTCCGGAGTAAGTCCTTTAAGCGGAAAGATAGATACCCAACCGCCATCGCACAGCGTGGCCTGAAGAATCAGCGCAACCCAGATAACCGGCAGTGAATAGAGGAAAAAAAGAAAAAATGTAATAATTTTATCCAGCCAGCTGTCAACATGCACGGCGGAATATATGCCCAGCGGAATTGCCAGCAGATAGGTGATTATAATCGCCCAGACATTTAGCGTAAGTGTAACCGGAAGGCGTTCCGCGATCAAATCTACCACCGGACGCCCGACATCAACCGAGGCGGAACTGCCCAGGTCGCCATGGAGCACCACACCTTTCATCCACATAAAAAAACCGACATATAGTGGCTGATCAAGGTAGAGCTTGCCACGCAGTGCAGTGTTTCCCCCCAATGCATCCTTTTCTGTAGACAGTCCCTGTTGCGCTGGCGATTTTCCCATAATAGAACTTTTGGTCGGATCCCCCGGAGCCAGACGGAGCAACATGTAACTTACTGCCAGAATAACCAACATGGTTAATAACGCCAGCCCTAAACGTTTGATTAAATATTTCAGCATGTTATATTGTGCCCAGTTGAGATTTTATATTTTGAAATTATTATTAGATATTATAATTTGTGAAAAAAGTTATTCAACTCAAAACGACTTTAAATGTAATTTAAGTCGAGTTTGCAGCTGTATTAATGTAGGAGTGACTTCTCAGTCACGAACCAAATGTAGTTAGTGTCTGAACGGAAACTCTCAATTAAGTTCATTTTGAGCCAAAATGAAACAATTGGCGTTTTCGTTCAGGCACTAGTTAGGCGGTACTCAAAAAGATCGTGCGATTATGAGTATTTGTCGGCACAGTTTTAGCGTATTTTGTCCGCTTCCGTAGCGACGCAGGAGCGGAGTTTGAAGCGGCATCTGCCTTCAGGTGGCACCTGATTAGGAAATAAATATTAAAATGAGTTTTACACTTTTAAAAAATTGCCCGGACAGCCGGGCTCGACGCGGTGTATTATCTACTCCGCATGGTGAAATAAATACCCCGATTTTTATGCCGGTCGGAACCCGTGGCAGTGTTAAAGCAATGTCACCGGATGAAGTTGAAGACCTTGGCGC
>JAKIUY010000095.1 GCA_021647315.1 Victivallaceae bacterium | reverse complement strand
TCCTCTGGATTTTTGTAATCCTTGAGCAATTCATCCAATAATTTTTCGCGAATAGTCATGATTTTAAGTCTCCTTATGACTTAATTTAGCATATCATGCCCATTTACACAAAAAAATTTACATACTCAGTTTATCCGCGGCCTAAATTCAATACGTCAGAACCTTGTCCGGAACATAAAAAGTATCCGTATCTTCTGCGTAAGCTGACAATAGATCCTCCCAACCAGGTCTGGACAATTGATATAACCTATACGGCAGTAGGTGGTGGACACAGGGCATTTGTTATCGCCGTTATTGATCTTTACAGCCGTAAGGTTCTTGCGTATAACGTAGTCAATACAATGGATGTTGAACATTGCACTGAAACTTTTGAAACAGTGCTTGAATCAAAAGTGCCAGGCAAGAGAGATTTTATTTAATGATTTTGAGAAACATTTTGAAATAAAAATCAAGAGTTCTTAAAGCGTACGTTTGCGAATGACCTAAACTAAATCCGAAGTTCAGATCATTCGCAATAAAACTACAAGCTCGCGACAAACTGGGTCATTTTAGTCATGGCTTGTTTGATTTCATCAATGGAGGTGGCATAACTGCAACGGATAAAACCTTCGCCGCATTGACCGAAGGCTGTTCCCGGAACTACCGCAACATTGCATTCTTTAAGCAATCGCGAAGCAAATTCCATTGAAGTCAAACCGGTTGAAGTTATATTCGGGAAGACATAAAAAGCCCCTTCCGGCCTGAAACACTTCAGTCCCATAGCATTGAGGCTGTCAACAATAAAGTCCCGACGCTGGCGGTATTCCGCTTTCATTTCCAACATCTCATCCCAGCTGTGTTTCAATGCCGCTTCGGCTGCCACCTGGGCAATTGTCGGAGCACACATCATGGCATACTGGTGAATTTTCATCATCGCGTCAATTATTTCGAATGGTCCGCAGGCATAACCAGCGCGAAATCCGGTCATCGCATAGGCTTTGGAGAAGCCGTGAAGGAATACAGTACGCTCTCTCATGCCCGGAAATGAGGCAATAGTCGGCAATCTATTTTCGTAAGTCAATTCTGAATATATTTCATCAGTCAGAACAAACAGGTCATGTTCAACAGCAATTTCAGCAATCTGGGTCATTTGCTGTTTATTCAGAGTCGCGCCGGTCGGGTTGCAGGGGAAATTAAGCAGCAACAGCTTGGTTTTATCAGTTATTTTTTCGCGCAGTTTTTCTGGATCCAGGGCAAAATTATCTTTTTCCAGACATTCCACCTTGACCGGTTCCCCAAACGCCATTCTGATTTCCGGTTCGTATGAGACAAAACATGGTTCACAGTAAATAGCTTCATCGCCAGGATTGAGAATAGCCCGCATTGCCAGATCAAGGGCTTCACTGACACCAACCGTAATTATACACTCTTCCACCGGGCAATAGCTGACCTCATAATGGGTTTCAACATATTTGCAAACCTCTTCACGCAAACTGAGCATACCAAGATTTGAGGTGTAACCGGTGTTGCCATTATTAAGCGAATCAATCGCGGCTTGACGGATATTCTTTGTTGTAACGAAATCCGGTTCTCCGATGCCGAGCGAAATCACATCATCCATCTGATTAACGAGTTCAAAAAAGTCTCTGATGCCACTTTTGGGCAGTTTCTGGACATGTTTAGCCAGACGATTTTTTAAAGGTTTTTTTTTCATTTTTTTAGTCTTTTTTATTTGAGGCAATCACCTCTTTTATTGATTTAAAAATTGTCAGCGTGAAAGAGTATACATAGTTCAAATAAATAAATCAAGTTTTTTGTAAGATCTATCTACTCCGATTTTTTTCATACAGTTTTCAATTTTCTTCTAGTAATCTTTCCGGTCAATTGCAGAAGAATGGGTGTCAAAATGAAGAAGATACCATAATTCAAAAGCTTCATTGCTCCACGCACAATACCAATGCTGTTTACCATGAATAATATTACTACTTGCTTTACTAATTGTAGCATCAAAAACATTATCAGCAAAACTATCTTTGTCAAAAACCAGCCAAATATTATAATATGGAGGTTTATTTGATGAATATCTATTTTCAATGCCACAATATAAATAAATTAAACTATAAATTGTGAAATTATCACAATTTATTATCAAGTCTCTTTGATAATAAAAACCTTCAGGAAGAAGTAGAAGATAGGTGCATTGAATATCAGGCTGTCGACGACATCGAATACTCCACCCATTCCCGGGAAAATTTTAGCTGAATCCTTGACTTTACAGATTCTTTTGAAAACTGATTCAACCAGGTCTCCACAGAAACCACCAATAAAGAGCAGTACTCCAGCGACAATCGGAATAGTAATATTAGTTGCAGATACCTCATTTTCTATCAAAATTAACCAGAAAATTACACTGAGTAAAGTTGATAATACTAAACCGCCAATAGTACCTTCCCAAGATTTTTTCGGACTGATATTCGGAACAATTTTATGATTTTTACCCTTTAATATCTTATTTGACAGGGTTCCGACAATATAGGCCGCAGTATCACCGATTTTGGTGACAATAATCAGATAGAGCAGATAATTACGTCCCATATAGTCGCCACTTTCACCAATCGTATAAATAAGCCCCAGACACATCATCGGCACTGTCAGCATAAAGGTAATGGCCGCAGAATTTATCACCTTATCCAGAACTAACTCATCAAGGCCGGAAAAAAGTAAAATTATCCAGTTAAACATGATAAAGAGGGTAATCATCAGGAAGATAGTTGTTATATCAGCCCCACGCATGACAAACACAACCATAATAGTAGCTATAATCGCTGAAGATACCTTGTAGGCATGGCGACCGGTATTCTGTAACATAGTACAGGCTTCGCAGATAACGCCAAATACCCCTAATGCTGCCAGAACAGTAAAAAGAACCAAACCATTATTGTTTTTCATCAATACTGCGAATAAAAAAAGTGTTACCAAAATAACAAAACTAATTGATCTTAAAAAAAACATTTTTATCTGTCTCCTGTTCTGCCGCCGAAACGACGTTCCCGTTTATAATATGATTCAACTGCTTCAGCCAATTCATCAGAGCCAAAATCTGGCCATAATGTATCGGTTATAAAAAACTCTGAATATGCCAACTCCCACAGCATAAAATTACTTAATCGCATTTCACCGCTGGTTCTTATCATTAAATCCGGTGCTGGTATATCCGGTGCATAAAGATACTCCGCAAACCTGTTTTCATCAATATCATCTGGAGATATTTTCCCGGATATTGCCTCTTTAACTATTTTTTTAGCGGCATCAACAATTTCAGCTCGCCCGCCATAATTAAGTGCTAAAATAACCGTTCCACTCTCATTACCAGCTGTTTCAGCTATCGCTTTAAATAATTTACGTCGAACAAAAAATGGCAATTTATCCAAACGCCCGATGGCTTTCAACGCAATATTTTTTTCATGAAGCGTTGACAGATTATCCGTTAGAAAACTCTCCAACAACCTCATCAAACCATTTACTTCAAATTTAGATCTTTTCCAGTTCTCAGTACTGAAAGCATATAAAGTAAGGTATTTTATACCATGACTTTCACAGGCATTAATTACTTTTTTAACTGCTTCAGCACCCTGTCGATGGCCATCAAGATGTTTTAAACCGTTTTTTTGTGCCCAACGGCCGTTGCCATCCATAATAATTGCTATATGCTCAAGTTGCTTAATTTTTTTTGCCATAAAAATAATCCTCAACCATCAGACATAGTGTATGATATACCGGCAAATGTGATTCCTGGATCAGATAGGTCTCATTTTCAGGTATTTTAATAACACAGTCAGCAAGTTCGCGACAAATACCCCCATCTTTTCCAGTAAGCAATATAATTTTTAATCCTTTAATTTTAGCAACTTTAAGCGCTTTTTCAATATTTTTCGCATTACCGCTGGTTGATATCCCCAGCATCACATCACCGCTGTTTCCCAATACAAACAGTTGTTGAGCAAAAGTCATAGTGCCATCAACATCATTTAAAAACGCGCTTGACAAAGCCGGATGGCCATTCAGTGAAACAGCTTTAAAACCCAATTCAAGTTTATCGGCCAGATCTTTTCCTTCATTACCATATTTATTAAAAAACTTTTCTTTTAATTTATCATCAAGCTTTCTGGGTAAAATAAAACTTTTCATTAATTCACCGACAATATGTTCAGCATCAGCCGCACTGCCACCGTTACCGGCAATAAACAGAGTTCCGTTCCGTGAGAAAAGTTCAACCAATATATTAAAAGCATCGCTGATGCTATCACATATTATATCCAATTTAGGATAGTTACTTATCAATTTATTAAGGTTTTTATTCATTTTTTCTTTTCTTTTGTTTTGTAAACTACTATATTACAGGATAATATACCCTTTATACTAATATTTACTATACCTAATATAAGGAAGTTAAGTTTGTTTTTATCAATATTCAAGCTCAAAAGTTTAAAATTAAAATTAAGTGAAAGGCGGTTATATTTAATTAAAATAATATTTTTTTATAACTTAAGGTAATTGCATCAAATATATAAACCAAATTTAAAAAGCAAAAAAAGAGTAAATTATATAGTTTAAAAAGGATGTTAATAACCTTATAATAAATAATAGAAAAGATGTTAATAAAAGTTAGAAGTAAAAACAATGGCAAAAAAATAACAATTACCATAAAAATCTATTAACAGGAAAAATATTATATTTTCATCTCAAAAAGGACTTTATTAACACAATAAACAATGTATAATAATAAAAATAATTTATTTATAAAATATAAGATAAAAAACTATTATATAGAATTGTCAATAACCCATAAATGAAAGGCAGAAAATTAACATGAAAATTTCTTTAAACCGTCAGGAATTCCTTAACAGTCTACAGAAGATTATAAACATTGTCGGCAATAAATCAACATTACCGGTTTTAGCTAATATTCTTTTTGAAGCTCAGAATGGTAAATTAACTTTAACAACAACTGATCTGGAAATAAGAGTATCAGCTGTGTTATCCGCTGATATTGAAATTGAAGGGAAGACAACACTTCCAGCTAAAAAACTGTTCAGTATGGTTGGTAAGTTTATGGCTGATACAATTTTGATTGAAACTAACGAAAAACATCATTCGCAGATTATTTGCGGCAGTAGTAAATTTATGTTGCTCGGTTTAGTTGCTGATGACTTTCCACTGGCAAAAGATTTTTCTGTTCTGAAAGGTTTTAAAATGAAAGAGGGTGATCTATCAAAAATGATAGATCAGATATCTTATGCTGTTAGCGTTGATGATTCAAGAAAGGCACTGCATGGTATTCTCTGTTCGATAAAAGAAAATACTGTTGTTATGGCCGCTACTGATGGTAAACGTCTGGCGGTTACCGAACGCGTTGCGGATGAAGTAAATGGCGAAGATATGGATGTTATTATTCCGTTGAAAGCGGCTAATGAAGTTAAACGAATCATGGATGGCTCAGGATTGGTATCAATTGAGATAGGTGAAAAACAGGTATTTTTTACCACAGACAGTGTGAAAATTGAAACTAAACTTATTGAAGGTAATTATCCAAATTACCGTCAGGTCATTCCAACTGAATTCAGCAAGGTTATTGAAGTTGATAAAAATGTTCTGGGATCTAAATTGGAACTGGTTTCACTGGCACTCGCTGACAGTGCCTCTTATGTTATTGTTACATTTGAAAATAATCAGATTGTATTGAATGCTTCAAGCAGTTCAGTTGGTGAAGGTCGTGATAGTATTGATATTGAATATGCTCATGAAAAAATAGAGGTATCATTCAATGCCGCTTTCCTGGCTGCACCATTACGTCATTGTGATGCCGATAAAGTGAAAATTAAATTTAATGACAATATAACCCCGGTGGCGATTGAAGGCGGCGATGGTTTCCTTTATGTCATTATGCCATTGAGAAATAAATAAAGCTGATGATTAACAGGTTATGGTTACATAATTTCCGTAATTACAGCAATCAGGAAATTGCCTTTAAATCAAATATTGTTGCCTTTGTCGGAGCTAACGGCCAAGGTAAAAGTAATTTGATTGAGGCAATTTTTTTTGTTTCTATGTTGCGTTCGTTCATAACTACCAGAATAGCCGATATAAAAAAAATAGGATCTTTAGGATTTTATCTCGGCATAGAGTACAGTGGTGACAGCTGGGAAAGAAAACTTGAGATTGATTACAGTGATGAAGTTACCAGAAAATTATTGATAGATAATCAGCCGGTAAACAGATCAAGTGATTTTATCCGTAGAATTAAAAGCGTCGTTTTCGCACCGGATGATATTAATATAGTTACCGGACAGTCTGGACTTAGAAGGCGCTTTATAGACATGCTGATCTCCGTTAATGAGCCTGGCTATATGAATGCATTGCATAACTACAATAAAGCGCTACGTTCGCGTAATGCGGTTTTGAGAAATAATAGTTATGATACCAAATTAATCATGGCATTTGAGCCGGTATTGGCTGAACTCAGCAGTTTTATAATAAACAGACGGCTTGAATATGCTGAGTTTATTGAGCAGGAAGTGATAGAACTTTTAACTCATTTTTATAAAGGAGCGGGTCTGTTTAATTTTATTTATAAAAACAGTGCCAATGTGGTTTCAGTCGATCAGTTGCTTGAAAAATTTAATAAGAATCGTCATCGTGAACAACGTAAAGGTTTTACCTTGTCAGGTCCGCATCTTGACGACTTCGAACTGTATCTTAAAAATATTCAGTTGCGTTATTTTGGATCAACCGGACAGTGTAGATTAGTTGCTCTCTGTCTGAAAATGGCACAGATAAATCTGTTATTGAAACAGGATGGGAAGAGTAGTGATATAATTGCTCTGGTTGATGACGTTTATGGTAATCTGGATAATAAAATAAAAGAGCTGTTTATGGAAGTTATCAACCGCACTGGACAGATATTTCATACTTTTACCGATTATGATAAACATAACCAGATAGCCGGTGCCGAAGTCTTTAAAATAAAAGATGGAAAAGTATTTAACGGACAAATAATGGAATAATATTGTATTATTTGATGCGAAGCATCTTTGGATTGCGGTGATTTTTCACCGCTTTAAATTGAGTGTTAAATGAAAATTAACGGTTGATTAACGGCTAAATAATAGATTTATTGAGTTTAACTAACGGAAAGGTAAATATTATGGCAAAATTTAAATTAGGTATAATTGGTGGTAGCGGTCTGTATGATATTGATGGAATGGAAGATGTCAGAACTGAATCTATTGAGACGCCATTTGGTGCACCTTCAGATGAGTTTATTTGTGGTACATTATGTGGTATTGAAGTTGTCTTTTTACCGCGTCATGGAAAAAATCATATAGTTCTGCCTAGTGAATTAAATCATCGTGCCAATATTTTCGGAATGAAATTATTTGGAGTTACTCACATTATCAGTATTTCCGCAGTTGGCAGCCTGAAAGAGGAGTTGCGCCCTCGTGATATAGTAATTGTCAATCAATATTTTGATCGGACAAAGCAGGCAGCTCAACATACATTTTTCGGTGATGGTTTAGTGGCGCATATATCATTTGCGGATCCAGTTTGTCCTGAACTTGCTACATTGGCAGTTACTGCCGCTGAAAAGGCTGTAACTGAATCTGATGATACTTCACGGCAAGTTTTTTCTTCCGGAACTTATCTCAATATGGAAGGCCCGGCATTTTCCACCAAAGCAGAATCAATGGTTTATAAATCATGGGGTATGGATGTTATCGGTATGACCAATATGGCTGAAGCTAAACTGGCGCGTGAAGCCGAAATATGTTATTCGACTATGGCGATGGTAACAGATTATGATTGTTGGCATCCTGGACATGATAATGTTACGGTTGAATTGGTAATCGCCAATTTGGTTGCCAATTCGGCATTGGCCAAAGCCACAATAAAAAAAGTAGCGGCAGGAATAAGCGGACTTGAAAACAAATGCAGTTGCGGAAGTGCTCTGGTCTGTGCTTTGATTACTCATAAAGCGGCTGTAACTGCTGCAACAATCGAAAAATTAGCTCCGATTGTCGGTCGGTATTTCAAATAAAAACTGTGAACAAAATAGTTAGCCACGAATGCACGAATAAAAAAAGTTTTTGCTAACGAATTAAACAAATTAATGGTTATTACAATAAAAAGCTTGGCGTTTAAATAGTTTTTTAACCTAGGGAATTGTATTTTTAGGGAAATAGAACCACGGAGACACCACGACACAAATATTTTTTATTTTTTTCTCTGTGCCTCTGTGGCTTGCAAACTAAAAGTTCCGGCGCAGCCGGTTATGTTCACCTAATGGAAATTGTATTTTTGACAGGAAAACAGGATAAAACAGGATAAAACAGGATAAAATAAAAAATCCTGTCAATCTTGTTCATCCTGTCTGAAAAGGTTCCGGCACAGCCGGTTATATTCAAGGGAAACTCAATTAATGGGTTCGTTAAAGCAAATATTATTTGTGCTGATTATTATTATTTATGGCGTTCTTTTTTATTTTGGTAGTCGTTCTTCACGGGAAATACTTTGCCTGACTGAAGGTTTGTTGACCGCTGTGTTGATCATAAAATATTCTATTATGTCGTATAAATATTCAAAACTGAAAGATTATTTTTCGATGAATTTAAGTCCAGATGATAAATATCTGGTGAATTATAGCGGACATTGTAATGCCAGTGCACAGGAAGGGGCTAATTTACATCCATTTTCCTGGTATTGGAAAGATGAGGTTACATTTCAGGAAAAACGTAATAAAAAACTTATAGAATTTGATGAAAATAGTGGCAAAGCATTAATTGTAATTGAAAAGAAATTGTGTTATATCGAAGTGATAATGTTCTTTTTGGTTATTATTGCTTTCCTGAGTTTTTATAAGTTATAAATTTTTTTAACCTAATTAGACGTTGCTCGAAAAGGTTTTCGAAATACTGGAACCTTTTCAAGCAGCGTCTGCACCTCAAAATTAAAATTTTGCGGCTGTTTTTTTTAGAAATGTTTTAGTTTTAAAATATACTTCTCATGTTATTTTACCAATTGCTGCGGTTCCCCCCAAAAGCCGGACAACTTGTATAAGTGTAAAAGACTCTTAATTTAATAACCTTAAATGCAACTGGCTCCATAGCCTCTGCCACCCGTCCAAAAGTGGTTGCTGGCGGTGCCGTAAATTTGCCGGTCTTTTTATTTCTCCATGATTTCAGAGCTCGTAGTT
This sequence comes from Victivallaceae bacterium, assembly GCA_021647315.1. GTDB lineage: Bacteria > Verrucomicrobiota > Lentisphaeria > Victivallales > Victivallaceae > JAKIUY01. Next base: position 9,715 of record JAKIUY010000095.1, on the reverse strand, counting down.
GAGGTTGAGAAAGGTTCTCTGTAAACTCAGTACATTCCCTTACGCCTTTACAGCTAGCGAGAACTGCACACAGGATTATTGAAAAACAGCAAGGTATGGAGTAACGCTTTCCTTCACCGCGCCGTACACCAGGAAGCTTCTTAAAAGCAGTGAAAAGGGAGCGCATGCCTTCTGTGCCAACTCGCCGGGCAACGGTTTTTGCAGGCAGAGACTTCTCGTGTATTTTCAGTTCATCAGGCAATTCTTCTGCTCGCAGAATTTCGCAGGCTTCCGGATTGAGCTTTTTCATCCAAATGTTCTTAGATGAACTGTCTTTGCTGTAGAATTCCTGGCTGTCGCGTCTGAATCCTTTGGTTATTTGCTTAACTGTGAACTGCGTCCCGGTGTTCAGCATAGTCAGAAGGAAATGGAACAGTTTTTACCGCAGACGATTAAAATGGTGCATGATCTTGGAATAATCAATGCTTTGTATGTTCTTGACTCAGCTCATGACGCAGCAAGTAATATTGATCTGTTCCTGGCGGCAGAAGAATATTTTTTAATCAAACACAATTTACGTAAAGAGAGTCTTGAGCAGTGGCTTGCCAATGCTCGGCGTATGGGTGAATGCAATAGTCCACGTCCGGGTAATACCGTTTTGCGATCTAAAAGCTATTAAAGAGCTGCGCGGTTGAGTTTGATAACGCACAGAAAACTAGCTAAAAGAATGCACTTGTGTATAAGAATGTTTTTACGGGTGTATTGAATCACTTAAGACCGGGAAATTGTAAATCAGATAAACCGCTGTTTGCTGTATTTGAAGTCACTGAACGTACTATTGATGCTAATGGAGAAACTCTGCTTATACCAAGTATTGAAGTAAATGTCTGGTGGACTAATATTCCCGATGATGCACAGTATGTCATTGAGTTATATCATCAGCAGGGAACCAGCGAACAATTTCACAGTGAACTAAGAACAGACATGAATGTTGAACGCTTGGCTTCAGGAAAATTTAAGACCAATGCCCTGTTGCTTCAATTAGCAATGATTGCATATAACAGTCTGAGGAGACTCGGACAGAAAGCATTGACCTTTAAAGATAAATTACCAGTAACGTTGAATATAAAACATCGCCGTTTAAGGAGTGTTATTCAGGATCTAATTTATATTGCTTGTAAACGCGGCGGCATCATATTCTGGATAATACAGTCCAGCGCATCATGAAGCAGGCGGTAACGGCAGCAAAGATTCCGAAGAAAGCAACAGTGCATGCCTTGCGTCACAGTTTTGTGACTCATCTACTGATGAGTGGGGTAAATATTCGAGAGATTCAGGAACTGCTAGGGCATAAAAATCTTGAGACAATGCGGGCGGGACGCCCGCGGTCCCAGGGGAGACGTTGGCATCTTTCAAGTTATATTTCGCAGATATTCAAGCGCGTGGGGCTTGGAATTGAATTTCATCCCGGACACCATTGCTGACAGGGCAGGAAGAATTTCACAGCGGGCAAATTGCTCAGGATATTCAGTTTCGCAGAAGTGGACAAATTTCAGAGTGCGGAAGGCATCGAACCAGATATGGAATGCGCGACGCCGGGCGGAATCATTTTTTGCGGTATTACGGTAGATTTTACTCCAGTTATCGGCAAAATGGTTATTTTCGAGAAATTTAAGCGTTGGTATACTCAAGGTTTGGATGAAAATCTCTGCCAACTGGCTGAAATCACTGCACTGGTCAGCCTGGTCAAACATCGCCTTCAAATGGTTAAAAATAGTCGGATGATAGAGTTTTATTTCACCGCCATCGAGCACTTCGCCAACCTTGCGGCCGGTACCGAATGGTACACGTGGCGATGGACGCGGTGATGGATAAACCATCGTTTCGGTGATACTGATTATCGTGCCGACTTTACTTAGTGCTTGAAGAAAATAAAAATCTTCGGCCGCCGGTCGTTTTCGCATTCCGCCAGCTTTGACATAGGCATTGGCGCGGGTAATAATGGTTGAACCGACGGTAAAAAAAGCGTAGGGTGACCCAGCATATTCAAGTGCATAAACATAATAGCGGAGCCAAAGCTCATAATCAATAATAGCCCGATTTATCTGTTGATCATTGCTGGTTGAATGACAAAACGCGACAACGGCGCCAGCACAGGCAGAATTATCAGTAAATGCCTGTTCAATTGCCGAGAAATAGTTATTCTCAACCGGCGAATCAGCATCCAGGCAGCAGATCAAACCATGCGGGGTGAGATAGGGCAACACACTGTCCATGCCGATTTTTCGAGCCTCGCCAACTCCGTCGGTCAGTTCTCCGGCAGCAATATAAGGGATATTGCGTTGGCGCAATTTGGCTGCAACCCGGTGATTATTCTCCAGTTCTTCTGCAGTAGCATTGGACGGATGGTTAATAACGGCAACTATTAAAATATCTTCGCGTGGAGCGGCAAGCGAAGTTAAGACTTCGTCGATAAACTCAGCTTCCGCATAGACTGGAATGACTACAGCAATATCATAGTGTCGTTTTGGGATAGGCTCGATTTGTGCAATTGCAGCCTTGGTATTTAAGTATTTTCCCCAGTTCATCTTTATTAAATCTGTCACCGTTAAATATCCGTTATTTTACCGTTATTGTACTGTTTCTAGTGGTGAATAAGCTCAAGCTTGGTTGAGTGTGGATATCCGCAGGTCTCAACCTACAGTCTAATAAAAATTTATCACAACCGAGACGGTTATGCTAAATCAGTTCGCCGCTCGGAGATCGACTCCCACATTGGGGCCGTTTGTGGGAGCTATTTTGCCGCGCTGTTCCGTCTGGCTTTGCTTGACAATTTAGGGCGTTTGGCTTTTTTGGCTGCCTTGCGCTTTGCTCCGCTTTTAGGATTTGTACTTTTAGTTTCTGAACTGAGCTTACCCTTATTTGACTGGGCAAGTTTGGCTTTTCCCGCAACAGAGTTCTTTTTCGGCTCTGGTTTGTATTTCTGCTTATAGGCACTTTTTTTACGGATGCTGGCAACCTTCTTAGGCCGTTCACGCAGGAATATCTCAATCGGCAGCCCTGTAAAGTCAAGTGCCTTGCGCAGATAGTTGTTAAGATACCCGAGATAATGGGCAGCACACAGTTTAGGGTTATTAACAAACATGACAAAACGTGGTGGATTATTGGAAACCATGGTTGAGTAGTAGATTCTGAATGGAGCTTGACCGATAACTGGAGCCGAATTACGCGCAACTGCATCTTCGACCAGGCGATTAACCATTGAAGTCGGGACTTGAATTTCCATTTGAGCCATCACCTGCGCAACCAGGTCAAGCAGCGCGTCCATATTATATTTTTCTGTCGCACTGGCAAAGACTACCGGAGCGTATTCCATGCGAGGCAGAGTATAGCGTAATTCATCTTTCAAATCATCCTGATGGATTGTGCGGCAGGTATCATATTTATTTGCAACAATAATACAGGCTTTGCCGGCTTCAGTAATCATTCTGGCAATTCGTCGATCCTGGGCAGTAACCCCTTCAGGGTCTGATTCAACGAGAAACAGGACAATATCAGCGCGTTTAATGGCGGACTGGGCGCGCATCATGCTGAAATATTCGACAGCACCATCCATTTTGGCTTTTTTGCGCATTCCGGCAGTATCAATCAATTCAGCTGGCAACTTTTCACCATTATATTCAATCTCAAAATCAATATCAACCGCATCGCGAGTGGTTCCGGGAATATCACTGACCATAACCCGTTCCTGACCCAGCAGACAGTTAACCATGGAAGATTTACCGACATTCGGGCGACCGACAAGCGCCAGTCTGAACGGTTCAGTACTGCTATGTTGCATATTACCGGTTTGAATATCTTCCAGAGAACTTTTCAGTAGAGCTCCGATACCACGTCGGTGGGTGCATGAAACGGGAAATGTTTCATCGTACCCCAGGGACGCAAACTCGACCATCTGAGCATCAAATTCCATATTGTCGCTTTTATTAACAACGAGAATCGTCTTTTTACCACTGTCGCGGAGCCGGGCGGCAACCTCTTTGTCCATCGGCACCATACCTTCCTGGACGTTGACAACAAACAGCAGAATATCCGCGCCATCAATAGCAACATCCACCTGCTGGCGAATGCCTGTATCCCATTGACCAATACTGCGGGTTGCTCCGGTAAAAGTTCCAAGTCCGCCGGTATCGATCAGCAAAAAATGTTTGCCATGCCAGGCGACCGGAGCCGATACCCGGTCACGGGTAACACCGCTTTCTTCATGGACAATAGAAAGTCGGCGGCCAATAATCACATTAAACAGTGATGATTTACCGACATTCGGGCGTCCAACGATGGCAATAGTCGGAAGCTTGTTTTCGCTTTCCGGGATGCCGACATCATAATTGTATTCTTGATTTTCCATGCGGGTAATATAGCTCATTTTGAACAAGTTACTACTTAGTGTCTGAACGGAAATACCAATTATTTCATTTTAGACTGGACAAAATAGCTTAACAAGGGTAAATTTATAGGTTTATCATTGAGCATGCTTTTAACCTAAACCGGAGCCTTAAAACTATGAATATTACGAAATATCGCTGTAACTATGAACGTGAACCGTTAAGTGCCCCTTTTGGCTTTAAAGGCGGCTACTTGAGTGAACTGTGGCAGACTATCGCTGAATTTGAAGACAGTAATGGCAATACCGGGCTAGGTTTAGGATTGCAAAGCGTATTGTGGTCAGATGGTGACGTCTTCGGGCGTTTCCCTGAAACGATGGGGAATACTATTATGTTTCTGACTACAGCATTTGCCATGGAAGCGGCTCAAGGCATTGAATGGACGACGCCGATTGAACTGCTGGACAATATTCTGCCACAGGTCTATGAACGTTCCAGAATGATTGCGGACACCCCTGACTTGCGTTTGACTTTCGCGCTCAATGCGATGGTTGCAAGCGATAATGCCGCCTGGCTACTCTATGCGCAGAGCAAAGGCATTAGTTCTTTTGATGAAATGGTGCCGGAAGAGTATCGGAGCGGCTTGTCGGTTAAACATGACAAACTGGTGAATATTCCGCTGATCACCTACAATGTCACGCCTGAAGCTATTGCTGAAATGGCAAATGACGGCTTCTGTTTCCTTAAAATAAAGGTGGGGGCAGACCCTGACAAAGATGGTGACCGGGCAAAAATGGTTGACTGGGACAAACAGCGTCTGGCTGAAATTCACAATATTGTCAAAGATGTCAAAACACCCTATACAGACAGCGGTCATATCGCCTACTATCTGGACGCTAACGGACGCTATGACAGCAAAGAACGCTTGATGGAACTACTCGACTATGCCGCAGAAATCGGCGCATTGGAGAATATTCTGCTATTGGAAGAGCCATTCCCGGAAGAGATGAAAGTGAATGTCAGCGATGTGCCGGTTAGAGTCGCCGCGGATGAAAGTGCCCATTCAGACAAAGACGCTTTGGAAAGAATTGAGCTCGGCTATACCGCCATTGCGCTTAAACCGATAGCCAAGACGGTCAGTATGTCCTTGAAAATCGCCAAACTGGCTGTTGAGCGCAATATTCCCTGTTTCTGTGCAGACCTGACGGTTAATCCGATTATGGTTGACTGGAATAAAAATTTCGCGGCTCGCCTGCCGGTATTGCCGGGCATGAAAATCGGGGTGGTTGAATCCAATGGTGCCCAGAATTACAAAAACTGGGACGCGATGACCTCATATCATCCTTGTGCCGGTGCGCCGTGGATTTCAAGCAAAGCTGGGATTTATCAGCTGGATGATGATTTTTATAATCAGTCGGGTGGGATATTCCAAACTAGTGAACATTATCAGTCGCTGGTAAAATAAATAATATTTATGGCACAATTTATAATAAACCATCGCGGCTCTAATGTACTAACGATTAGAGAAAGCAGATGGGATAATATCCTGATACTATGTGTTATAATATTCTTTTTTAGTACGTGGTATTATTTTTTATTACAACAGCCATCATCTTTTTCTGATATTATTAATGCTATTGAAAAACTTTCAACCGCTGGGTTTAAAATGTGGTTAGGATTTTTATTACCATTGCTGGCTACTCCCAATATTTTTTATATTGTTAAGACCATCGTGGTTGGCAATATTTTTACCTTTGATAAAGATATTGGTATTATATTGAAGAATGGAAAACAGCAGGCGGTCTTTGCTGATGTTGACTCTCTTAAAATCAGAAAAATTTCAGAATCAGATGATCATACTGAATATAGACTGTCACTGGTTCTTAAAGATAAGAATAAAATCTTAGTAGGACAAGGAGGAAGTTTTAATAATATCTGTGGTATGGCTGATGATATTGCAGATATTTTAAATGTTCAAATAGTCAATAAATCATAGTTTCTGGCATAAAAAAACTGCGTAACATTACGCTTGATTACGCTTGCTTACGCTTGATTACGCACTATTACACGATATTTTGAGTTGCAAGCGGTTTAACTTTTTCAAAAAATGTGCTAAATTATATTTAATAACAGCTAAATTTTAATAATAATATACAACAAGGTGAGATTATGAGTATTACGTTTGATGCCGCGCCGGCAGTAAAACCAGAACTCGACCCAGGATTTATTCCTGCGATTATCTGGAATAGAAAATATCGTGAGATGGTTAAGAGCAACGGTAGCGGGCAGGATATTGTGATCGCCCTAAATCGGAGCGAAACTGTCATTTCAACCTACGAAACCACTATTTTCCCTCACGATGCTGAACATCGTGAACTTAATATCAAATACGTTGAACGAACAATTAAAAACCTGCTCTGGGTCAAAGGCGGGTACAAAGTTACAATTGCCGGTTGTCCAGAATTAGCGGCAGATATTAAAGCTATCTATTCGCCGACTGGAGCCCGGGCATTCGATTATGAATTTATGGGTGAAAAAATCTATGGACAGCCGTTTGAAATCGTTGCATGTGCATTAGAAGACGCGCCGCAAAGCCATGAGATAGCGGTCAAGCTTGGAGGCAATATGGATGGTTGCCGCATTGGCTTTGACCTCGGTGGTTCAGATCGTAAATGTGCCGCGGTAATTGATGGCAAAGTGGTTCATTCCGAAGAAATTGAGTGGGATCCATATTTTGAAAAAGATCCTGAATACCACAAAGCCGGCATTATAGATTCATTGAAACGAGCTGCTGAAAAAATGCCGAGAGTCGATGCCATCGGTGGCAGTGCCGCAGGGGTCTATGTCAATAATCAACCGCGCGTCGCATCACTGTTCCGTGGAGTTGCTCAGGCTGACTGGGCGGAACATGTTACGCCGATTTTTACTGATATTCAGCAAGAATATGATGTGCCGATGATTATTGCCAATGATGGCGATGTTACCGCTCTTGCCGGCGCGATTTCCATGGAATGCAATGGCGTCCTCGGACTTGCGATGGGCACCAGTCAGGCAGTCGGCTATGTCAACTTGGATGGTAATATTACTGACTGGTTGAGTGAACTGGCCTTTTCGCCGGTGGATTACCGTGACGATGCCCCGGCCGATGAGTGGTCCGGTGATATTGGTTGCGGTGTCCAATATTTTTCTCAACAGGCGATTGCCCGTTTAGTTCCGGCTGCCGGCATCGATCTGCCAGCAGATATGCCATTTCCTGAACAATTGATTGCAGTCCAGAAACTTATGGCGAACGGTGACGAACGCGCCGCGAAAATTTACCGGGCAATCGGGGTTTGTTTTGGTTACTCAATTGCCCATTACGCGGAGTCCTATGATATCCGCAATCTGTTGATTCTGGGGCGGGTAACATCTGGGAAAGGCGGTGATTTGATTATGGATGTAGCGAAACAGCTGTTGAATGACGAATTTCCTGAATTGGCAGCAACAATTACCTTCCGGGTGCCGGATGAAAAATTCAAACGTCACGGACAAGCGGTAATCGCCGCCAGCCTGCCGGCAATCGGATAATTTAAGGCTCTAAATAGGTCTTACTCGAAAAGGTATTTTAGCGTTTTAATCCAATAGGAAATTATTACGCTGCGCTCCATCTGTCACTGCGTTCGGGTAGGTATTTTTGACAGGATGACAGGATGACAGGATAAAATAAAAAATCCTGTCTGAAAAAGTTCCGGCAGAGCCGGTTATGTTCATGAAGCTAAAATTTATATGGAAGAAAAATTATGTTAACATTAATTAAAAACTGTTATATTGTTTCACCTGATCTGGAATTGGAAAATAGTGCAATACTTATCGAAGCCGGCAGAATTAAAACTGTGTTCCCTGATACCAATGCCGCACCGGCTGTCGATAATGTAATTGATGCTGAAGCCCAGATTGTCGCACCGGGGTTTATCGATGTTCACTGCCACGGCAAAGCCGGTTATGATTTTACCGATGCCAAACAGGAAGCCATAGATACAATCGGGAAAGCAAAGTTAGCGGAAGGGGTTACAACTCTGTTGCCGACAACTTTGACTTTACCGGAAGAACAGCTGGCCGCGGCGCTGGAAACGGCGGCTAACTATATCAAAAATGATGTTAAAGGCTGTCGCCTGCCGGGCGTCCACCTGGAAGGTCCATTTATCAATGCAAATTGTGCCGGAGCCCAGAATCCGGCCTACGTCAGAGTGCCGGATATTGAAGAGGTAAAACGACTTAATGCGATTTTTCCGGTCAGCAAAGTTTCATTCGCCCCGGAGGTTGAAGGTGGCATTGAATTTTCCCGTGAACTGCGTGAAATCGGTGTTACTCCGTCATGTGTTCACAGTGCCGCCAAATATTGTGAATTCCAATCAGCTCATGATCATGGCATGCGCGATTTGAGTCATTTCTGCAATCAAATGACTCCGTTACACCACCGTGACATCGGTCTGGTCGGTGCCGGACTCATGCATAACGATGTTTTTATCGAATTTATCTGTGACACCATGCATATCTGTCCGGATATGATTAGTTTGGTCTTTAACCTGAAAGATATTGAACGCATTCAATTGATTACCGATGCGATGCGGGCGGCAGGGATGCCGGATGGGGATTATGAGATCGGTGGTCTGCCGGTTATTGTCAAAGACGGGGCCGCCCGTTTGACCTCAAACGGTGCCCTTGCCGGCAGTACTTTACAGCTTTACGAGGCGTTGAAAAATGTTTATGAGATTACCGGCCTGCCGCTGTCTGAACTGATTAAAACCACTTCGTGGAATCAGGCTCAATCACTCGGTCTGGAGAAATTCGGTAAAATTGAAGCTGGGTTCGCGGCCGATATCGTGATTCTGGATGATGAGTTCTGCCCAGTTACAACTCTTGTGGACGGTGAAGTCAGATTCAAGGGATAAAAGCGCAAAATGAGCTTCTTTCAGGTGTCGCTTTGCTCGACAACGTCATAACCGTCAACATTGAACGTTTAACTTTCAGCATCCAAATAAATGGGAAAAGAGATATTTATAGTTAGATAAATACAGTTTTTCGGCTATACTATTTAACAGAACGTGCAATATGACCGGCTCCGCCGGAACTAAAAAACAAAAAACGTTAGCCGCGAATGCGCGAATTTTAAAGAAAAACTCTTATCTGTTAATTTTCTACTCATTTGCGCATTCGCGGCTAAAATACAATTTCCTATTAGGTTAAAAAGGTAGTGTCAAAAGCGGCATGAAAAAAGATGAAAGTTTTTCTGGTGTCTTTTAAATGATGTTGAGTATCATTTCGCAGTCATAATTCAAGCGGAAAATCAGCATAAACCGCTCGCAGGCTCG
>JAKIUY010000094.1 GCA_021647315.1 Victivallaceae bacterium | reverse complement strand
TCTGTGAGGGGCGTTGATGTTCGTTACTCACGATTTAAATAATTAGGTACTTCACAACCGAAAGGGTGAAGCCAACAACAAAAGAAATTAAATCTAAAAGAAAGGAAATATATTATGCCTACTCGACGTAATAGTTGTTGTGATGAAGGAAAGGTAAATATTGCCAATCGTTGTCCTGGCTGTGATAAGGATGCGGTGTCGATTGAAACAGTTAAGGCGATGGTTAATTTTCCGCTTTGGGATATTAAGCCCGATGATGATTTTTTCTATGATAATGATGTGGATTCTGAAATAGTCTATTTTTCTACTGAAAGCGGGATGATTATTGATGAAAAAAATATTCGGGTAAAAGTTTTTGATAAACATCAGGATGATGATGACTGTTATGTCTGTTACTGTTTTAAGGTAAAAGTTGGTGATCTGCGTTCCGCTACAATGGAAGAGCGGCAGGAGATTTTCGAACGCATCAAAACCGCTTCGGGCAGAGGTCAATGTTCATGTAAAACTAGTAATCCGAAAGGCTCATGCTGTGTCGGTGATGTTAAGCAATTGATCAAACAGTTTAATGATGCGGATTTTGTTAATAAAGCGGCAATTTAAAAACTCTTCACGGCAGATTTTTAATTTTAGACGGCATTTACTATTGTCTAACCCATATTTACGGTATAAACTTGGGGTAAGAGAAGAAAAAATAAATAAAAACTTAGTGGTGTATTTTAACGTAAACAAAGAAACCCAGGAGATTTTATGATGAAAAGAATATAACCGCAGTTTTTTATATTTTCATTTCGTTACTTGACGAATTATAGAATTGGAGTTATAATACATCATAAACTAAATAATTATAAATGTTACTGGAAGTTGAGGTATCAGATGACGATAGAAAAATTTACAAATTTAATGAAGGCATTGTCGGATTCTAACCGGGTAAGAGCTCTGCTTGCGTTAAAACCGGGCGAGTTATGTGTCTGTCAACTTATTGAACTGCTTGAGCTTGCACCGTCGACTGTTTCAAAACACATGTCAATTTTGAAACAGGCAAAACTGGTACAGAGCCGCAAGGCGGGGCGTTGGATTTATTATAGCATTGCGAATGATGGTTCAGAGACGGTTCAGAATTTGCTAGAACTGACTCTTGCCGGAGTAGCTGACGCAACTGAGGTTGTGAATGATAGACAGCGGCTTGAAACGATAAAAGAATGTGATCTTTATGAATTATGCAAAAAGCAACGCGGGGAAAAGTGCTGTTAATGAAAAAATTAAAAGTTAAAATGGCAAAGAGAAAATTAAAAGTATTGTTTTTATGTACCGGCAATTCATGTCGCAGTCAGATGGCAGAGGGTTGGACACGGCATTTGAAGGGCGATGTGATTGATGCCTATTCCGCTGGCATTGAGACGCATGGGCTGAATCCCAATGCGGTAAAAGTGATGGCGGAGGCCGGAGTTGATATTGCCGGACATAAATCAGAAAATATCAAGAACTTTGCACATCTTGACCTTGATGTTGTCGTAACTGTATGCGGGCATGCCCATGAGACATGTCCGATCTTCCCCGGCAGTGCAAAGGTTGTTCATGTCGGGTTTGATGATCCACCTAAAATGGCTGCGGCAATCGCAGAAAAAGGTGGATCGGAAGAAGAACAGTTGGCCTGTTATAGAACTGTGCGTGATGAAATAAAAAAGTTTGTTAATGAAAATCTTATGTCACTACTAAAGAAAATTGAGGTGTAATTGTAAGAAAAATCCCGTAGGGATTAGGCAAAAGTAGCCATGGGTGATAACCCGTGGTCAATATAAAAAATAAAAACAGGAGAATAATTATGAGTGAAAAAAAGTGTAATAGTGGTGGCGGAATCGGATTTTTTGAGAAATATCTGACTGTCTGGGTAATTTTGTGTATGGTTGCCGGAGTTTTAATAGGAAAATTTCTGCCGTCATTTCCGGTATTTCTACAAAAATTTGAATATGCGCAGGTCTCCATTCCGATTGCGGTGCTGATTTGGTTGATGATCTATCCGATGATGATGAAGGTTGACTTTGAAAGTGTACGTAATGTAAGAAAAAATCCAAAAGGACTGTTTGTTACCTGGGTGGTGAACTGGCTGATTAAACCCTTTACAATGTATGGAATCGCGGCACTTTTCTTTTATGTGATTTTTAAGCCCCTGATTCCTGCGGAGCTCGCAAAAGATTATCTTGCTGGTGCGATTCTGCTCGGTGCCGCTCCGTGCACGGCAATGGTATTTGTCTGGAGTCACCTTACCAAGGGAAATCCAGCTTACACTGTTGTTCAGGTGGCGACTAATGATCTTATAATTCTTATCGCCTTTATTCCGATTGTAAAATTTCTACTCGGTTTAAATGATGTATCAGTTCCATGGAGTACGCTTATTTTGTCGGTTGTGCTTTTTGTGGTAATTCCGCTTGCCGGTGGTGTCTTGACGCGTATCTTGGTGACAAAGAAAAAAGGTCTTGATTATTTTGAAAATAAATTTATCCCGAAGTTTAATGATGTCACGATAGGCGGTCTCTTGCTGACGTTAATTATCATTTTCTCTTTCCAGGGACATATTATTATTAAAAATCCACTTCATATTGCTTTAATCGCGGTGCCGCTTATAATTCAGACTTTTCTGATATTTTTTATTGCGTATCTCGCGGCAAAATGGTTGAAGCTGCCCCACAATGTTGCAGCTCCCGCCGGGATGATAGGAGCATCAAACTTCTTCGAACTGGCAGTCGCAGTAGCGATTGCGGTATTCGGAGTGTCATCGCCGGTCGCATTGGCTACGATTGTCGGTGTACTGGTCGAGGTCCCGGTAATGCTTATTCTGGTGAAAATCGCCAATCGTACAAATTGGGATGCTAAATAACTCGCGCTCCTTTCCGCAATGATCCATGAACAAACTTGCGGTTTTCTTTTGCCAGTTGTGATGGAATTGAGTCCCAGACCATTCTTATGCGAGGCATGACTGAGATCGGAGCATGCTTAGAAAAATCCTGGTTATATGCAAAAAGAAGACGAGTTTGTATTTCACGCACAGAAAAATAGTACAATTTCACAAAAAGTCAGACGACTTTATGTGTAGCAATCACATTTTTTCGAGGGACTTTTTGTTGTTAAACGCCTTAAATAAATCTCTAATACAAAAACTTTATTTCAGCTGAATTTGTTAATTTAACCACAAAGGCATGAAGACACAAAGGGGAAAATAATAAAATTAATTTTGTCTCTTCGTGGTTCTTAAACGTCCTGGTAGCGCCGGTTAAGTTTTTATTAATGGGCGAAATTTCGGCAAATATTTTTTTACATCCTTGACAAAACAATATATTTGGCTATATTGCCAAATGAACATATAGGAAATAGTTGATATGAGCAGAAAGACAGCAGATTTAATCAGTGCTAAAGCAAAAATTCTTAAAGCATTAGGGCATCCAAGCCGGCTTTTTATTGTTGAAAAATTAGCCCAAGGCGAACAATGTGTTTGCACTTTAGTAGAGCTGCTTGGAGTAGATTTTTCGACTGTTTCAAAGCATTTATCTATACTAAGAAACAGCGGGATTATTGAATATGAAAAAAGAGGAAAGATGTTTTTTTATAGGTTGAAAGTTCCTTGTTTATTGAAATTTATAGATTGTATTGAGGCTATTGCTTTGCCGCTTTCAAAAGAGTAATTTTTACAGGAGATTTTATGATGAAAAGAAAAAGATTAATCACCGCAATCGTTGTTATTGCGGTGCTGGTGGGTGTGGCAATTGTTGCGGTTAAACGGAAGAAAGCTGAATTGGCCAAGGCGAAGCCGGTAGGAGAAAGGGCCATTCCGGTCTCGGTCGTGCCAGTTATTAAGGGCAATTTTGCGATGGTTAAACACTATATCGGGATTGTAGAGCCGTTAAACAGTGCCAATGTTTCCTCACGGATTACGGCAGACATTGTCAAGGTACTGCATCGTGAAGGCAGTGAAGTGAAGCAGGGAGAACTGTTGCTGAAACTTGATGATCGTAATCTAGTTCAGGCAATTGCGGTGCTGAAGGCTAAGTCTGAAGGGATCAAGACGCAGATAATTTCCAATAATGTCAATATTCAATCGTTAAGTGACTCGGTCGCCTACTGGAAAAAACAGGTTGAACGTGATCGGAAGCTATTTGTTAAAAAGATTATTCCAGCTAAACAGTTTGAATTGTCTAATGAAAAATTGAATGAGATTATGGGGCAGTTGAATGTGGCGAAACAGAAAAACAAGACCCTAACGGCGGAGTTGAACGCCAATTGCGGGGATGTGAAAATTGCCGAGACCAATTTAAGTTATGCCGATATTACCGCACCGTTTGCGGGGGTAGTGTGCGATGTGCCGGTTGATCCCGGTGATTTAGCCGCACCGGGTAAGAAATTGATGGTCGTCGAAAATCAGCATCTGCTGAAAATTTCGGTTCAGCTGCCACAGTCTGATATGAAATATGTGAAATTTGGTAATAAGCTGCATATTGAATGTCTGGGTGTCGGGGTTACGGCAAAAATATCAAAGATGTATCCGGCGTTGAGTAGCAACCGGATGATGAAGATTGAAGCAATTTTGCAAAAAAAATATGAAAAAGATTTTGTTAGCGGTCAATATGTTAAAGTATCGTTGACTACTGGGATGTTAGATAATGTGATGATCGTGCCGTCCGCCTCAATCAATATTGACAACCAACAGGGGAGTCATAAATATCTCTTTATGTTGAAAAATGGTCTGTTGCATAAAATAGGTCTAAAGATTTTGGGTAATAATGAGTTGAAGGCCGCGGTAAGTGGTAAGTTGAATGTTGGTGATCGCGTGGTGGTTAGTGCCTACTTGGGCTGGGCTGAGTTAGCCGATGGGTTGAAAGCTGAAGAGGTAAAGTAAAATGACAAATTTTTCACTGAAAAATCCCTATACTATTGTTGCACTATCGCTGTTAGTAGCAATTCTGGGGCTGATGGCATTTTTTAAAACCCCGACGGATCTTTTCCCGAACAGCACGCCGCCACAGGTTGCGGTAATAACGGTTCAGCCTGGAGCTTCCGCTGCCAATATTTCACAGAAAATAACTGAGGTGATTGAAAAAGAGCTCAACAGTATCAGTGGCCTGAAACGTATTGTCAGCACCTCGCGCGATGAAGTTTCGTCAATAAATGCCGAATTTCTCTATAACAAGCCGATTGGTGAAGCGGTAGTGGATGTCCAGAACGCGGTCAGTCGGATTGAAGCTAAGCTGCCGAAAAATATCCGGAAACCTTCCATATATCGTATTACCGATACTACCAAACCACTCTTGACGATTGCGCTAACTGCCAAACAGGGGGGCAATAAAAATTTGCGTGATATTCGTCTGCTGGCAGACAACCAGATTATGAAGTCTCTGTTACAGGTGCCGGGTGTCGCAGATGTCGATATTTTCGGTGCCCATCAGCCGGAAGTGAATATCCGAATCCGCAAAAGTGCGCTGGATGCCAATAATCTCTCCATTGCCGAGGTGATCGGCGTATTAAGCCAATACAATATCAATTATCCTTCCGGTAATGTCTATACCACTGATAAAGAGTATATTGTCAATTCGTATGATGAATTCAAAAATTTGAAGGCGATTGAAAATATTCCATTGGTAACTAGGAATAACGGTACACTGTTTCTGCGCGATATTGCCCATGTTGAATTGACCACCGTTGAGGCCCGTTCGCTTTATCACGGCAATGGCCAGGCTGCGATTAACGTCATGCGTCTGGATAATGTCGGAACGGTTGTGACCATTAATCTTGTTAAAAAATTCTTAAACACCTTGCGAAAAAGCTATCCGGCTATTAATTTTGAATTGACCACTGACCAGTCGCCGGTGATAGAGGTTAATATTCAGGGCATGCGTTCAAGTTTGATGCAGGCGATACTGCTTACCGCATTGATTATCTTTATTTTTATGGCTGATATGCGGGCTGCGATTGTGGTTTCCGTCAGTATCCCAATGGCCTTCTTTGCGAGTCTGCTGATTCTCTGGCTTAGCCCGTTTACTCTGAATATGGTGACGCTGTCCGGGTTGATTATTTCGGTTGGAATGGTCGTCGACGCCTCAATTGTCGTGCTTGAAAATATCTTCCGCCATTATCGTGAAATGAAGGTGCCGGATGCGGTGGCAGCTACTAAAAATGGTGCCAATGAGGTCAAGTTGAGTATCACTGCCGGAATGCTGACCACGGTTATTGTTCTGATTCCGGTAATGTTTACTGGGGGCTATACGCAGCAGATAATGCGTCCGCTAAACCTGATGATCTGCAGTACCCTGGTGGCATCACTGCTGGCGGCTTTGACTATTGTGCCATTAATGATTGCTAAACTACTGGCGAAACCAAAGCATAAAAAGAACCCACTGGAGCAACTTTTTTCATATACCGATGTCGGTATTGCCAAGTTATCTGATCTCTATAGCTGGATTTTAAAGCGCGCATTGAAATATCGATTTATTACCATAATTATTGCGCTGGTATTGTTTGTGGTTAGTATGAAAACTGTTCCGCCATTGATTGGCAAGGAGATGATGCCGCCAATGGATACCGGGATCTCCGTTATCTCATTTAATACCCAGTCAGATATGAACCTGGCTGAGGTTGAGAAGGTGATCAAACGGGTCGAAAATATTATCTATCAGAACAAATATGTCGTTCAGGTATCAACTATTGTCGGTGCCGAACCGGGCGAAATAAGTTTTGGTGGCGGTGGTCGAACCTCACAGAGTGTGCAGATTACCACTCGAATGATTCCACGTAACCAACGCAAAACCACCATCTGGCAGGTTGATGAAAAATGGCGTGAAGCATTTGCCCTGATTCCGGGTATTCGCGATCTGATGGTCACTGAATATGGCGCGACTCCGCTTTCGACGACCAAGGCTCCGCTGGATGTTATCATCAGCGGTCCGAATAACGATATTTTGAGTGGCTTGGCGGACGGGGTAATTGAACGGCTCAAGACGGTTCCCGGCTTGATTGATATTCGGCGCAGCTGGTATAAGGACAAAACTCAATACCGTCTCAAGCCTGATCCGCTCCATTGCGCCATGTATGGCGTTACGCCGTTAAGTATGGGCAAAGAGGTTAAGGCGACGCTGAAAGGCGAGGTGGTTGGTGCCTTTAACCTTGACAACTACCTCGCGATTCCGATTCGGGTGCAATATGATACTGCCGCTCTGGATTCACCGGAAAAACTGGAGGATATTTATGTCCCGTCAAAGTATGGTTTTATTCAGCTCCGCAATATTGCCAAGTTGGAGAAGATGAAAGTTCAACCCTATATCACGCGTGAAAATCAGTTGAACACCATCGATATTACGGCTTTGAACCGTATCTATACCATCGGTCAGATTGCCGTTATGGCAGAGAAAAAACTGGCAGATATGAAACTGCCGGCTGGTTACACTTTACAGGTTGCCGGCAGTATGGCAGATATGAAGGCCAGTAATGTGCGGATGGTTAAGGCTCTATTGATTGGTCTGGTGCTGCTCTATATGCTACTGCTGGCAATGTTTAAATCATTCCTCCATCCGATAACGATCATGGCGGCGATTCCATTGGCGGTGGCCGGCGCTATGTGGGGGTTGCTGCTCTTTGATAAACCGATGTGTAAACCGGCGATGATGGGAATCATTTTTCTTGGTGGAACAATTGTCAATAACAGTATTCTGCTACTTGATTTTATCGTCAATGCGCGAGCAAAAGGGATGGATAAACATGAGGCGATTATTCAGTCGGTGAAACTGCGGATCAGACCGATTCTGATGACTACCGCCTCGACAATCATTGGCCTGATGCCATTGATTCTGGAGATGGCGGTTGGACTTGAACGCATGAGCCCATTGGGCATTGTCGCCGCCTTCGGGTTGCTGGCTGGAACCGTTCTAACCCTGATTGTTATTCCGGTCGTCTATTCCCTGTTAGATGACCTGACAATATTTATATTGGGAAAAAGAGCGCAGGAGCCGATCTCCGAGCGGCGAAGAGGGTAAACTGGGAATGTGGGAGCCGATCTCCGAGTGGCGAATAGCGAATTTTGAATGAATAAAACTGTAGGGGTGAATCTTGTATTCACCCTAATAATTAACAAATTAGGAGACCAAACCGTATGTGGTGGATTATTGCAGTATTTATTATTATCATTGTTTTAAAGCAAATATTAATGCATAATATCTCAATAGACAATGCCTGTGAGAAATTGAAAAATGGCGCGATTTTAATTGATGTTCGTACGCCCAGTGAGTTTTCCGGTGGACATCATTCGGGGGCGGTTAATGTTCCCTTGGATAACCTTGACAAGATCACTGCTGTGGTTGAAGATAAAAACAGTTCGATATTGCTCTATTGTCATAGTGGAGCACGAGCAGCCGCAGCCTGTTCGCGCCTGCGGCGCATGGGCTATAGTGACGTCAGCAATATAGGCTCATATTCCCGCACCCGGAAGGCGGTGGATAAAATCGCTTAACTATAATTTGATTTTTTGAGAAATATATGGTAGATTTAGCGAGAAAAGATATTGAAATGAAAAAAATTGAACCATTGGACTAATATGTGGAATTTAAATCAAATCATAGAGTTAAATTATAAAAAAGATTATATATATCATATCAAATTTGATGATGGGGTAGAACATGATATAGATTTTACCTCTTACCTAGGAAGAGGTAAAGTATTCCAGCCATTAACAGATATAAATTTTTTTTTAAAAGCCAAAATAGAAGGTGGAACAATTACTTGGGGAATGGTTTGGATATAGCTCCTGAAACAATATATGAGAAATGTGAAAGTTATTCCGCTTAGGAATTGTTAGTCAAAGTGGCTGTTCTTCCCTAGCATTTGTGGGTAAAACGCTGTATTCATAACCGTCATTTTATTTTCCAATAGTAGCGTATTTAGAAAAAAATGATTGCCATTCGCTACGCTCATTGCTGACGCTACGATCAGCCTCGTTCGACAGTTGAAAACCATGCAAAGCATGAACCTCAGGTTTGCTGTTAATCATTCTGCATTATAGCTTTTTAAAAAAATCATTCTGCTATATTTTTAGGTTGCTGCATTGCTGCTCTGCGATTTAGACGTCGTTTGTTCTCATATATTTATTGAATCCAAATATAAAGTGTCAGGGCAAATATCTTGATCATGTGGCCAGACAACAGTACCATATTTGCATTGAACTTGCTGAAAATAGTTTTTTTTAAGAGCTGTTGTTTTTTGCTTGCTCAGTTGAATTTAATACTAGACAGGAGTATCTTTCATTGTTCCTTTCCTTATTGCGGTTGCCGACATTACATTAGAACTTTTTAAAGCAGGTGTTAATTATGCGAATAGCATTTATTTCAACTTATCCCCCGATAGAATGCGGAATAGGTGCTTATACGGACTTCCTTGTTAAAGCGATGGAGAAAACCCCCAACGAACTGCATGTTATCAGTCAATATGGAGCAAAAGGGAACAATGTTACTCCTGCTTATGATCCTAAAGATGGTGATCTCGCAAAAAAAATATTTGATATGACCGTGAAGGTGACTCCTGATATTGTACATATCCAGCATGAGTTTGGTCTTTATGGAGAAATGGACGGTATTGCTGTCCTGGATCTGATTTATAGATTTAAATCAACAATGACCGCAACCGTCGCAACACTGCATACCGTATTTCCGGAGCCTGACTACAGAAAAAAAATGATTGTCACTACCATGTGCAGAGAGCTGGATGCGGTGATTGTTCATGAAAAGAAACTCGCGAATTTACTTGAGACCGTTTACGGTGTTGATCGCTCCAAGATTAACCTGATCCCACATGGTGCCAGGGAGATGCCTCTTGTGGAGAATGCGAAGGAAAGATTAGATCTTACAGGGAAAAAGGTTGTTCTGCTTGTCGGATATTTCCGGCCTACAAAATGTTTTGACCGGATTGTTGATATATTTCCGCGGATTGTTAAAAAATGCCCCGAAGCATGGCTTGTAATATCAGGGAAAATGAGAGTGCTGGAATTCAGTGAATATCGCAATACTCTGTTTGAAAAAATTGATGTTTCTTCTGCCAAAGAAAGAATTGAGGTGTTTCGTGGTCAATTTCCCCAGGATACTTTTGATACGATTATTTCCGCATCTGATATTATGGTTTTCCCTTACAGCGCCGGTGCGCAGAGCGGTGTTATGGCCCATGCGTTTACTTTCGGAAAGCCTGTTGTAACATCAGATCTTCCGGCATTTGAAAATATCGTCAAAATGTCTGGAGCCGGCTTCAGTGCGGGTGAGGATGATGAGTATGTTGAGCATATTGTAAATCTGCTGACAGATCAGGGGCTTTACAATAAATGTTCGACAAATGCTCTGCGGTATGTTAGTGAGAATATTTCATGGAATATTATCGCTGAACGAACTTTGCAACTTTATAAAAAATTTGATCTGGACCTGCCAAGATCCCGCTATATATATGAAGGATAATCAATGATATTTAAGAGAAGTGAAAAAAATCCCCTGATTCAACCCGCTGACGTGAAACCTTCAGCCGTTGGTTTTCAGGTTGTTGGTGCGTTTAATCCCGGTGCCGTAGCTTTTAAGGATGAGATCATTCTCCTTTTAAGAGTTGCCGAAAACTGTATCCATGAAAAAGGTAAAGTGAGGGTTCCCGTTTATACGTTTCAAGAAGGTATAGGCGTTCCGGAAGTTATGGAATTCGAAGAGAATGATCCTGATATAGTCCTTAAGGATACACGCGGTGTTGTTTATAAAGGAAAAGATTATCTTTCAAGTCTGAGCCATATCCGTTTGGCGAGAAGCAGAAACGGTGTTGACTTTATCGTTGATGATTCACCTTTTATTTTTCCATGTTCTTCAGATGAGGAGTATGGGATTGAAGACGCGCGCGTGACATTTATTGACGGCAGATATTATATTAATTATACAATTGTATCAGGTGATGGATGGAGTACCGCGCTCTCTGTAACTGATGATTTCAAGTCTCATGAGCGTCTGGGGGTGATTTTTCATCCTCAGAACAAGGATGTGTCAATTTTTCCTGAAAAAGTTAACGGTAAATATATTGCCCTGCATAGACCGAATAACGACGGTTTCGGAAAACCTTCGATATGGTACAGCGAGTCTCCTGATCTTCTCCATTGGGGAAACCACAAATGTATTGTAAGACCGAGACCTGGTGTTTATGAATCGATGAAAGTGGGCGGTGGAAGTGCGCCTTTGAAAACAGATAAGGGATGGCTTTGTATTTATCATGGTAAAGGTGATAATTCAAAGTACAGCCTTTTCCCTTTGCTGCTTGATTTGGAAGAACCATGGCGTGTGATTAAACGTCCGGAAAAACCTGTGTTTGAACCGGAACTGCCATATGAAACGGGTGGATTTTTCCCGAATGTTGTTTTTACGAATGGAATGGTGGAAAAAGACGGCAATATATATATGTACTATGGTTCGGCTGATGAAACATCTTGCTTGGCGGTTGCCAGCGTTAATGATTTGATGTCAACGTTTCCATAAATAATTATATTTTAGATAGAATTATACAGGCTGAAATAATCATGTTCATCCTGTTCGCCTGTCTGAAAAACTCCGGCAAAGACGATTTTGTTCAAACTTGAGATATAATGATGATTGCTAAAAAAAACAAACAGAGAGATATTATACACAGATGGGAGGGGAATCCGATTATAACACTTGATGATCTCTCTTTTCGTTGTGCCGATATTTGTAACGCCGCTGCTGTGAAATTTGATAATATCTACCTTCTGCTGATCACAATTGAGGATTTGAGGGGGATAAAGAGTCTCTATCTGGCGAGAAGTCTGGATGGGTATCGTTTTTCAGTGGATGAGAAGCCGTTTATCACTCCATCCACAGCCGGGCCATTTGAAAAATATGAGAAAAGAGGGATTGCCGACTCTAAGATTACTCAAATCGATGATATTTTTTATATTACATATATAGCCGGAAGCGAGTATGGATTCAGGCTTGCCCTGGCTGAGACCAAAGATTTTAAAAAAGTGAAAAAACGGGGATTTATTTCGGAACCGGATTCAAAGGGCGGAGTTCTGTTTCCTGAAAAAATAAACGGTAAATTCGCGAAACTCGAAATGCCTCATGATGGTGGCAGGATCTGGATAAGTTATTCTGATGATCTTGTTTACTGGGGAGGGTACAGTGAAATAATGTCTCCTAGGGGAGGATTTTGGGATTTCCATAAGGTTGGTCCGGCTGTCCCCCCTATTCGCGTTGCAGATGGTAGATGGCTGTTGATCTACTATGGGGTGAAAAACACTTCCGCCGGATCTCTTTCCAGAATCGGTGTGGTTTTCCTTGATTCAGAAGATCCATCAATCGTTGTCGCAAGAACGAATGTGCCTATTATCTCCCCGAGGGAGATTTATGAAAGAGTTGGAGATGTTCCCAACACCGTATGTGTTTGCGGCGCAATTTTTGAAGAAGATAAAATCATGCTGTATTACGGAGTCGCAAGAAGTTGCATTTGTCTTGGAATGACAACCTTGGATGAGCTCGTTGAGCATTGTATCGCAAGCGAGAAGGAGTTCTGATTATGGCTGGATTCATATATGGCAGAGATTTGCTTCACAGATTTGAAGGAAACCCGATAGTCGCTCTTGATGATATTCCTTTCAGATGCAATACCGTCTTTAATGGCTCTCCGATAAAAAAGGATGGTGTCTACTACCTGCTGATCAGAGTGGAAGGACAGATGGGGTACTCTTTTTTCGCTTTGGCAACGAGCCGTGATGGTTTACGCTTCACCGTCGAGGAAGAACCTGTGATGTCGCCATCTGAAAAAGGTGATTTCGCAAAATATGAGAAAAGAGGTATTGAAGATCCCCGTATCACCGAGATTGACGGTAACTATTATGTCATGTATACTGCCTATTCCAAATTCGGTGCTAGAATCGCACTTGCGAAAACTGAAGATTTTTATAATTACGAACGTATTGCATTGGTCTCTGAGCCAGGCAACAAAGATGGGATTCTTTTCCCTGAAAAAATCAATGGTGAGTATGTGAGATTTGACAGACCTATTGGTAATGGGACAGGGAGTATGTGGATTTCTTACTCAAAAAACCTGGTGGACTGGGGAAAATCAGAGGTGCTTATGACTCCGAGACCGAGATATTGGGACAGCTATAGAATTGGAGCGTCCATTCCTCCTATTAAAACAAAAGAAGGATGGTTGGAAATCTATCATGGCGTTAAAATGACCTCTTCCGGCCCTATTTATAGAATTGGAACTGTTCTTCTTGATTTGAAGAATCCGACAAAAATTATAAATAGAAGCGTGGAATCCATACTATCTCCCAGAGAACATTATGAACGTATTGGCGATGTGGGCAACGTAGTATTTGCCTGCGGAGCGATAGTTGAAGATAATGATGAAATAAAAGTCTATTACGGCGGTGCGGATACACACATATGTGTGGCGACAATAAAATTAAGTGAATTAATCGATTTCTCTTTGAATAGCCAATAGCAAGAGTCTGAATTGAAATTTATGTCGAGTATGGAAACTTAGGGACGGAGTTTCTTATAAATTGCAAGCCGAAACTCCGAAAAAAAACAAAAAAATGTCCTGTCCTCCTCAAAAAAAGATATTTTTTTTAGGATTCAAAAAAGCAGTATAAAGCATATTAAGATAAAACTGGAAGTTTCATTGTCGGTAAAACGGCAGAGTCCGGAATTACAGAAAAGTAGCAATGATCCATGCAGACCTGTTATTTACGAGAATCCGGTATAAAAAAGGCAGGCGTATTTGTCTGACATAACCGATTCAAAGCTTCATCGAGCATCATAAGGATCATCAACCGGACAATGGCACTTCGTCCCGAGCAGCCTCCCTGTTGATCAGTCATTACCGATCAGGAGCTGCATTCGTCGAAAGCCGCTTTTATCCAAACACCTTTACTGATGAAATTCGTAAGCACTCGGCGGAGACACGTTTACAGACGGGCTGAAATGCGTTAAATTATCTTTAGTTTATTATTTTAACCTGGAGATAAATATGAACACTAAAAGTTTTAAAAAGTGGCAAGGCATAGCAAATGAGTTTCTGAGCGGCAACTTGAATGAAGTTGATTTTTGTAAGGGAAAGCAACTGGATGTTACCCGCTTCCGGCATCAGCTTCATGAAGTGGAACGTTTCGAAGAAGAATTAAAGCGGCAGGAAGCCGTTTCACCCTCCGATAATTTATTCGTAGAGCTTATTCCTCAGTCAACGGAACTTTCGTCTTTATCTCAGTCAGAAATCTTGCATTTAAACTTCCGCGGAGCCACTTTTGAACTTGTTTCCGGGTTTTCGACCGAAGTATTTCGTGAGGCTCTGCAGATTGTCAAGGAGGTTATATAATGTTCCCGTCCATAAAAAATACGAAAATATTTCTCTGCCGACAGCCGACCGATATGCGCAAAAGTTACGACACTCTGGCCGCCCTGGCATCATCTGAACTTGAAGAGGATCCGCTTTCCGGGGCATTGTTTGTATTTTTGAATCGTCCCCGGAATCGGGTTAAAATACTATATTATGAATCCGGCGGTTTCTGTTTATGGATGAAAAGACTCGAAGCCGGTTCCTTTCCGCTTCCGCTGGGCGAAGGCAGAAAGCAGGAAATTAACGCCGTGCATCTGGCAATGCTACTCGACGGGCTTAAAATCGTAAAAATGAAGAGATTTTCACGTCGGAGTGATTGAATTTTAAGTAGTTAATGCTATATTTCAGTATGTGTTGTGAATGCTTACAATTGCAGACGGAGAAAGGCTCGCTGGAGCAGGAAAAATCCTGTCTCCAAAAAGATGTTTCACGCCTGGAACAGGAAGTCAATTTGCTACATGAGATGCTGAAACTGGAGCGGATGCGTAAGTTCGGTTCAAAATCTGAACAGAGCAATCCCGACCAGTTGGAGTTCAGTGATTTACTCAAAGAACATGACGAGCTGAATGCCGTCACGGAAAAGGAATCCGAAGCGACCGAACACATAGAATACGACCGTAAAAAGAAAAAAAACAAAAACCTCAATGGCCGTGTGGCAATCCCGGGTCATCTTGAACGCCATGAAATTATTCTTGATTTATCACCTGAAGAAAAGATCTGTCCGGTAACCGGCAGGGAAATGATAAAAATCGGCGAAGACATTACCGAACAGTTGGCGGTTGACCCTCCGAGGTTCTATGTCAATAAGTATATCCGTCCCAAATACGCCAGCCCGGATCGTCGCAAAGGAGCAAAAGCCGGCGTCATAAGCGCGGCTTTGCCGGGGTCGCCTGTCGAACGCTGCAAAGCTGATGTTTCAACTCTGGCCAGTATCATAGTTAACAAGTATGCCGACCATCTGCCGCTTTACCGTCAGGAACAGATATTCAAACGTCACGGTATCAGAGTTCCCGCCAATACCATGTGTGACTGGGTTAACAACTGCGCAGGAACCCTGAAACCACTTTACCGTGCACATAGGAATGTCATCCTGGCACACGATTATCTCAATGTCGATGACACTCCGATCGATCTTTTACGTAAAGGCAAAAAGAAACGTCAGTCGAGACTGTGGGCCGTACACACTGGCAGCGGGCCGCCTGGAACTTTCTTTCATTTCACCGAGAACTGGAAAAATGAAAACGCAATAAAACTACTCGAATCTTTCAGTGGCAATCTGCAGACCGATGGTTATTCAGGTTATGAAAAAGTCGGCAGACGTCCTGATGTCATCCTGCTTGGATGCTGGGCTCACGTCCGCAGAAAGTTTGTTGATGCAGAGAAAATCGGGGTCAAAGATGCTGGAAACTTTGTTATGCTCATCAATCTGCTGTACCGGATTGAACATCGCATCGCGGGACTGCCGAATACTGTCAGCGACGCAGACAGACTCTCTTTGCGGCAAAAACGTGCCAATCGGGTAATTGAGCGCTTTATCAAAAAAATCAATACAACTGACGCACTGCCGAAATCAGCTTTGGGTAAAGCCATAACCTATGCGCAGAACCACAAACATATCCTGTCAAATTACCTCACCGACTTACGCTTCAAGCCGGATAATAACGCCGTCGAACGAGCAATTCGTCCGGTAACTTTAGGAAGAAAAAATTTCCTTTTTGTAGGCAGCGAACGCGGCGGAGAAACTGCAGCTATCTTTATGAGTCTGATTGCGTCCTGCAAAGCGAACAAGATCAATCCCTACGAATACCTCAAAACGACCAAGCTTAACGGTTACAATATTAAAGGCTGTTTTTAGCTTTTAATTATAAATAACAGTTTTACCTGAATACAAAATACAATAACATTCTATTGCTAAAATGCAACAACAAAACAAATCGATGAAATTTTCCTGAAAAATTATAAATCAAATTTTATGACTAAAAAATACTCCTTTGAATGACCTTTAGCGCTGGAGGCTTAATGGCTTTCAGCTAAAGTGTAGCTTAGTTTTATAGTGGAGCCTTTTTTATGCTTGTTGCCGAGATCTATTAATAGTGAACCAATAGTTTGTTTGTGCAATTTAGATTCGAGACCGATATAGAGCTTCAGCGGTCTATTTAACTTTATTTTGACACCTTTGCCTGCAGTATTAGTGAAGACCGCCAGTCCGGGACTTAGTTTAAGGTTCATGCCGGCTTTTTTCAGAAACGGCAGTTGCTCTACTAACATTTTGACATGGACATTTTCGGTGAACTTTAGGAACAGGTTAACTTTTACGCTATTTTTACCGAAGGTTAAACTCCGTTTTATGGTGATGGGTAAATCAATCATTTGATGTTCGATAGTTAGCGTTTTTGCAGAGCTGTTATAGTGGCTTTTGACACTCCAGTAATCCGGCCATGAGACTTTGCCGTCAGTCATTTCAGCCCGGACGAATTGTCCAGTATAGATATTCCAGTTTTTTGCCAGAATACAATTGCCATATTGCGGCGTCCAGAACATCATTAATCCCTGGGTTGCGGACCAGCGATTTTTTTTGGCGGTGGCGGTAAGTGCAGTCAAGGTTTTGCCGTTCAGTTGCCAGCCTGGATTATATGGGATTATTTTGCGTTGACTCTTGACCCAGTCATACCAGTCTTTGGCAACAAACGCGTAGGCGTAATAGGTGGGTTCGCGGAAAAAATAGAATTTATTATCGAAGATTCTGGTAAATTTAGCTGATTTTGTGGCTGGGAATTGACCTTTGACAACCTTGGTGTCACGGACAAAATAATCCCGCCATATCCTGAGCCATGGAGAATAGCCATAACCTTCAGCCCAGCGTTTGTTCTGTTTATACCATTTATCGCCAGGTTTCCAGCCGAGGTATTTTCTCAAAAATAGTTCAGGTGAGTCCCGTGGATAACTATGTTGAGCCCAGACTCCGGCACCGGGAAGTTCATTTTTCATTAGGTTAACCCCACCGTCCCATTGCCGGTTACGCCATGAACCGGTGGTGCGATGAGAAAAAGCAGATGCACCATACGGTTTACCGTCCGGTTCCTGGGCAATAGTGTGATTAAATAAATTATAGATTTTACTCAAGGCCTGTTTAGCATTATTATCACCTGAAATCATATAATAAAAGGCTACAACGCTGGCGGATAACCCGTTATAAGATGCATCAACCGCATAATTTTCCTGTAGATAGCCCGCTTTCAGATAGGGATTATATTTAGTAGAACATAGATGCAGGGCAAAGTTTTTCGCCATTGCGCCATAAACCTCTCCACCTCCGCCCAGAGAGATACATTCAAGGTCGACCAGCCAGTGTGCAGTCTGATTTTCGCAACCGACCCGGTTCATGCCGAAACGGTCGGTTAACGGGGTAATCGTATTCAGCCACGGAGCATGTAGTTGTTTCGGGACTTTTTTACCGTAGAGGTAGAATGGAATATAGGTACTAAGGGTGCTCAATGCATCACCACCACTGTATGAGCCCCAACCGGTACGGAAGGTGCCGTTTTCTTTGAGCTTCATCTGTCTGGCATAGACATTCATCAAGAAACGGTTTAAGATATTTTTATTTCCGGCATAGGGATTGAACAGGGCATTAAGTCCCCACATTGAGGCGAGGTAATAGAGTTTACCTCCATTGCCGTAATCTAGACTTGCTGGATTAAGGTTCTGAACTTTTAAAAGGTATTCGGCATGGCTAAGGAACCCTGCCGGACCAACCAATGATTCACTGCCTGGGTTGGCTAGAAATTCTTTACGGTATTTTTTGAGATCGGCGATTGGCGGCGCGGTTAATTCGCCGGCTGTAAGACCATGCATCCACTTCCAATTACGAACCTGAAACTGATGATAGAGCAGGCGTCCGTCCGGGGCGAACTCCACACTGCCGCGAATATTTCGTGCTGTCGCTGCGTCAGGACATAGAATACCCGGCGCACCGTCAATACCGAACCCGTGCCAGATCTTTATGACTTGCAGTTTGTAGATCGTATTTGGAGTAACTTTTACGGTGGTAATGCTGGGGCTTTTAAACTTTTGTACTGATGCTCCATTAAGGTTGAAAAGTTCACCGACGGCACCGTGAAATTTAAACTTCAGCTGTTGACAATCCGACGGGGTATAGAGATAAGCATCAGCAAACTGTTTTTTTGTTGTCGGCAGCATGAGGCCGCGACTTGATGCTACTCCGAAAGAGCATGCGGGGCTGGTCTTAATATTGACTTTGATTGAACTGTTCTGGCTGATAGCGCACCGCAGTTGATAGATACCGGGCGGGGCTTTGTTTAAGTAGAGGTTAAAACTTTTTGTTTTAGAACCTTTGCCTTCGGAAAAAACAAAAAACTGTTTTTTCAGCGGCATTTCGCTGGCATCAAACAGCCGAAAGAATATGGCTTGGGAGAGCAGGACACGTGAAACCGGCGCACCGCGTAGTTTTGCTCGGGTTGCGGTAAGAGTGATTTTCAAGTTTCCCCCGTGATGAACAATATAAAAATCAACTTCACCGGCGTCAAATGGACCGGTAAAACGTTTTGGAACACTTTTCGTCAGTTGATGCGGATACCATTGTTTTGCCAGTTTCGGGAACAGTTTTCCGGCATTGACTGATATCGCCAATAAACAGCCGACAAGCAATAGTATTTTTTTCATTTGCAACCTTATATCTTAAACTATATCTGTAAGCGTCAATTAAGCAGAAATTGTGAAATTTTTTATTATGTTTTTTCCCATTTATGCGGAAGCAGGGTATGTAAATTTTCCTTTGGAGTATTATTGATCTTTCTCAAGGTATCTTCGAGGTAGG
>JAKIUY010000093.1 GCA_021647315.1 Victivallaceae bacterium | reverse complement strand
GGTTTCCATTTCAGCATTATAAACATATTGACATAAAATGCCAGTAAAATGAAGTTTTTTTTAAAGAGAACTTAACTTGGCCGGAACCGCAGGGAAAAAAATATTGGCTAATATTTATTAGTACAACAAGTTATTATAAAGATCTTTATATCATCCTTAAATTTGGATGCCGAATATGTTAACTTTATATTAGAAAAATTAACGTAACTCTTCTAATGTAATTAGTTTTAATGAATTGTCAAGTTTGAAAGATGAATCATATTTCTCAATAACATTCTATCTGGCATGATAGTTAGTTTAAGGATATCAAATTCATCCCATCAGGAAGATAAATATGGCAGACACCTACGCACAATGTAATTATTGCAGAAAATCAGTTCCAGAAACAGCTGGCTATTGGTTCGGTGGGGCAACAATGCAAAACCCCAATGGTGACCGGATATTTGTCTGTAAAAAATGCTTTCGCAAAAATAATAGTTATCTAAAGTCTCTCTATGGGGTGGGAGCATTTGTTTTGATTATGGAGGTGATTTTTCTAATCGCATGGATTGCAACTTGCTGAACATAACCGGCTGTGCCGGAACTTTTTCAGACAGGATGAACAATATTGACAGGATTTTTTGTTTTATCCTGTTATCCTGTCAAAAATACCTACACGAACGCAGTGACAGATGAAGCACAGCGTAATAATTTCCTATTAGATTTAAATAATTCAGCCGACCGAGGTCGGCTGTCACAAGCGAGACGCTTATGCTAATTTGCTGGGAACGCAGGCATCCCGCCTGCAGAAACGACACAGGCGGGACGCCTATGCTACGTTGTTTTACATGCAGATAAAATTACCTGTCTACACGAGCACCGCCACCGCCAACAAGTTTTTCAACCTCTTTCAGGCTCGCCATTGTGGTATCACCTGGCGTGGTCATGGCCAATGCGCCATGCGCCGCACCGTATTCAATTGCCAATGCCGGATCGTTAAGCACCATTAAACCATAAATAAAGCCGGAAGCAAAACTATCACCGCCCCCTACCCTGTCCATGATTTCCATTTCGGGACGATGTGTCGCTTCATAGAACTGCCCAGCGGCCCAACATACGGCACCCCAATCATTAACGGTGGCAGTTTTCACCCCGCGCAACGTAGTACCGGTTGCTTTAAAATTAGGGAATTCAGCCACGGCTTTCGCAATCATATTTTTGAATTTGTCAACCGCCAAGTCGGTCAGATTATCATCAACACCTTCAACTTCAAAGCCCAGACAGGCGGTAAAATCCTCTTCATTGCCAATCATTACGTCAACATACTGGGCGATCTCACGATTAACTTTCTGCGCGCGTTCCTGACCACCAATTGCAGTCCATAACGACGGACGATAATTGAGATCATAAGAGACCATCGTGCCATATTTTTTAGCAACTTTAACCGCTTCAATCACCACTTCAGGGGTGGTATCTGAAAGCGCGGCAAAAATACCACCGGTATGCAACCAGCGTACACCGAGTTCACCAAAGATATATTCCCAATCAATATCACCAACTTTAAGTTGTGATGCCGCCGTGTTACCACGATCCGAACAGCCCACTGCACCACGGATCCCGAAACCACGTTCGGTAAAATTAAGCCCATTGCGGACATCACGGCCAATACCATCATAATCGACCCATTTAATCAGCGAGGTATCAACGCCGCCCTGCATAATAAAATCTTCAACCAGACGTCCAACCGGATTATCAGCAAAAGCGGTTACTACCGCAGCCCGCTGACCGAAACAGCGCCGTAAACCACGAGCGACATTATATTCACCGCCACCTTCCCAGGCGGTAAACCGGCGTGAAGTATGGATACGACCTTCGCCCGGGTCAAGTCTTAACATTACTTCGCCTAATGATAAAATATCATAACGACACTCATCAGCACTTTTTATTTTTAATGACATAGTAATCTCCTAATCAGGTGGCACCTGAAAGCAGATGCCGCTTCAAACTCCGCTCCTGCGTCGCTACGGAAACGGAAGAAAACCCTCAAATCTTGCCCCAAAAAGACAAGACTTACGACTAAGGGCTGATATTTTAAATTATTTAAATATCGAACAATACTCATAATAGGGAAGCTCTCGATGAAAGCAACCGGTCGCATTAGCGACGTTGTTATGCTATATTTTCAACAATACCGGTCTCATCGAGACGCTGGCACTACTGGTTAGCATCAATGACAATATTTACAGGTTGTCAAGTAGAGCAACAGCTTCAGTGGTCAACTCTTTGATCTCATCAAATTTACCACCATTGATTAAGTCTGATTTAACCATCCAGCTACCACCACAGGCAACAATCTTATCAAAACGCAGATAGTCAAGGATATTTCCAGGACTGATACCGCCGGTCGGAATAAATCTCAGCATGTTATAAGGTGCACTCATGGCTTTCAACGTTTTAAGTCCGCCAAAGGCTTCCGCAGGAAAAAACTTAACCACTTTCAAATTAAAATCCAGTGCCATTTCCAAATCAGTCGGATTACTGCAGCCCGGAGTGATTGAAATACCATTATCAACACAGTATTTAACAACTTTAGGATTAAATCCCGGTGAAACAATGAATGAGGCTCCATTATCAACCGCCAGTTTAACTTGATCAACCTTCAGTACAGTTCCAGCACCCACCAGAATATCACCACGATCAGCCATCACCTTTACCGCATCGGCACCGGCAGCGGTTCTAAAAGTAATTTCAGCACACGGCAAACCACCGGCAACCAAAGCATCTGCCAAAGGAGCGGCATCTGCCGCACTGTTCATTGCGATAACCGGAATTATCTTGATTTCGTTCAATTTATCCATAACATTAATCATTTTTATATTCTCCATAATTTATTTTATTGCTTAGTGGGCATATTGGACTTAACGGACTCATGGATCCAATGTGGTGGCTACGCCACCGAATATAACACCACCATTCCAGCTTATTTTTTCTTCTAACTTCTAACTTCTAACTTCTAACTTCTAACTTACAGCGTCACTCCATCTTTGAACAGGGCAATTTCACGATAGCCATTCTGTTCAGATTTGGTAAATTTTCCTTCAGCAGTGGCAACCACCTCCTCTAACAGGCGTGGTGCAACTTCAGCCATGGTTTCACCTTCAACCAGCGTACCGGCATTAAAGTCAATCCAATTACGCTTGAACTGGGCCAAATCACTATTGGTTGATATTTTCATTGTCGGCACCGGACCACCCAATGGCGTTCCGCGTCCAGTAGTAAATAGTATTATATGAGCTCCGGCAGCTGCCAGAACAGTTATCGCCACCATATCATTACCCGGGCCAGTAAGCAGATTCAAACCATTTTTTGTAACAACATCGCCATACTCAAGTACATCAACCACCATACTACTCCCCCCTTTCTGGGTGCAACCCAATGATTTTTCTTCAAGGGTCGAAATCCCGCCCTGTTTATTGCCGGGCGATGGATTTTCATAAACCACCTGATTATGGCGTTGAAAATACTCTTTAAAACCATTAACCATATTGACACATTTATCAAAGATGTGTTCATCAGCGCAACGCGCCATAAAGAGCCGTTCAGCTCCGAACATTTCAGGCACTTCACTCAAGACTGAAGTGCCACCATTAGCAATCAACATATCAGAAAGTTCACCAACCAATGGATTGGCTGTTATGCCTGAGAATCCATCAGAGGCACCACATTTCAACCCAATTCTAAGTTTTGCCAACGGCACCGATTGACGTTCGAATCCCGCCGCATATTGTTCAAGTTGCCGTAAAAGCTCCAGGCCTGTTTTAATTTCATCCTCCATCTCCTGGACAATCATAAATTTAACGCGGTTTTCATCGACCTCGCCCAACACTTCGCGAAAACTTTCCAGCGTATTATTTTCACAACCGAGTCCGACAATCAATACGCCGCCAGCATTAGGGTGTTTAACCAACCCGGCCAGGATTTTCTGAGTATTCAAATGGTCTTCACCCAACTGAGAACAACCGTAGGGATGCGGAAAAGCAAAAACGCCTTCCACATTATCAGCACTCAATTCTTTTTCATAACGATGAGCCAAGATTTCAGTAGTCTTGTTAACACAGCCGACAGTTGGAATAATCCACAGCTCATTACGAATCCCAACCTCGCCGTCCGCACGCAGATAGGCATCAAAACAGCGTTCATCATTAGCCGCTTCAAGTTCAGTCAATTGCGGTTCATAACTATAACCTTCAGTACCGGACAGATTGGTTTTTAGGTTATGCACATGAACCGTTGATCCAGCCTTGATAGATTGAGTTGCATGTCCAATCGGACTGCCATATTTAATCACATTCTCATCGGTAGCAAGATCAAGCAGTGCCACCTTATGACCACGTCCGGCAGCTTCAGTCACCACAAGCTCGCTGTCACCAAGATTAACAGTTTCACCTGCGGCAATATCTGCCAAAACCACAGCGACATTATCCAAAAGGTTAATTTGCAATAATTTCATATTATTCATTATATTATTTACCAATCAGTTTTTTAGCGGCACCGTCAGTACCGTTGATCAAAATATTCTGCAAGTGGGCAGCTACAGCATCAATCATGCCCGGTAGCAAGGTCAAATCCTGTCCCCAAAGTTTATCATTCGCCATAATCGTTCCGGCAAGGATACGAATATCATGATTATGGTTAAACGAGTGCCAGCGTTTTTCAAAGAATGACAATATATCAAGATCATCCTTGATTGAATATGCCTTTTCATTGCGCATACCGCGCAGTTCAGGGTGTGCACAACCAACCCCGTTATAAAAGGCAATCAAAGCCGCCAGCGAGAAGGTCAAAGCTTCCGGCAATGCACCATTTTCACGCTGAAAATCTAATAATGAAGGTAATACTCTAACTTTCCATTTAGAGACAGAGTTCAGCGAAATAGAGAGCAGTTCATGGCGAATAAACGGATTACTGAAACGTTCAAAAATACCTTCAGCAAACAGTCTGTTTTCTTCCAGGTCACCTGGTACCATCGGTAAAATCTCTTCAAACATCGCTTTTTTCAGGAATGCTGAGAAAATATCACTGTCAATCATTTCTCCGACAGTATCAAGACCGCCAAGATAGGCTGCCAGAACACTTGAAGTATGAGCCCCATTGAGCATCCGTACTTTACGGCTTCGGTACGGTGTCATATCATCGGTCCAGATAACATTAAGCCCGATTTTGTGGAACGGCAGTTCTTCAGCCAATTCTTTCGGTCCTTCAATAACCCATAAATGGAATATTTCACTGGTATCAATAAGTTTATCACGATAGCCCAGTTCTGTTTCGATTTCAGTTGAATTTTCCCGAGGATACCCTGGTACAATACGGTCAACTAAGGTATTGAGAAAATGACATGAACCGTTTATCCAGTCAACAAATTCAGCTGAACAACCCCAGTTCCCTGCATGCTTCAGAACAATGCGCTTAAGATTTGCCCCGTTATTCTCGATCAGCTCACAACATAACATTACCATGCCTTTGTCGTCAGCACCGTTGAAAGCCCTAAAACGTTCAAGCATAAACGCGGTAAACTTAGCAGGAAAAGAGTCAGGACATTCAGTAGTAGGCTTAGCTTCTTCAATATAGGCAATACCGGCTTCTGTTGTATTTGAAAACATAAACCGCAATTCAGGGTTTCTCGCACATTCCAAAAAACTGTTCCACTCTTCGTAAGGCGAAATACCACGATTAACCGATGAGATTATTTCACGCTCTTCAACAACTTCACCATTCTGAATACCGCGTAATAACAGCGAATAGAGTCCATCCTGTTCATTCAGCAGGTGAGCAATCCCTACTTTTATCGGCTGAACAACCACGATTTTACCGCCGAACAATCCGGCACTATTCAAAGCATTAACTTTCCAGTCAGCGAATGCCCGCAAAAAATTACCTTCACCAAACTGAATAATTTTTTCCGGCATATCATCCAGCGGACCAACCTTAATATTTTCTGTCAACTGAGGGTTGTTGACCAATAATTCACGACTTAACTGTTCCATCATAATATCTATAACCTTTTTATATTTATTCAAAAAGCCGACAGCAGGACTTAACATTATTGTCAAATCTCCCACTGCCGGCTCCGATATAAGTTCTTTGTTAAATAACTTTACAAAGTGATAATCTATAGCAAAACAGGAAAAAATCAAGCAATATCCAATGAATAATCGGTCACTTTTATCCCTCCTCTGGGAACACCGAGCCCCAGCTCAGAAAATATCTCCCATGGGGATATAATAGAGATAATAATACTCAGGCGGGACGCCTAAAGCTACTTTGGCAAAAAAAAGCGGGCAAAAAGCCCGCTTTATACTGCTTTGCTGTAAAGTAAAATTTACAGAATAGCCAGCAATTCGACTTCGAAGATCAACATTGAACCTGGCTCAATGTGCTGGCCTGCGCCACGATCACCATAGGCAAGTTCAGACGGAATGAACAGTTTGTGTTTACTACCGACTTTCATATCCTGCAAGGCCTCAGTCCAACCTGCAATTACCTGACCAACGCCGAACTCAGCTGGCTGACCACGTTCAACTGAACTGTCGAATACTGTACCATCCAATAATGTTCCAGTATAATGAACTCTAACAGTATCTTCTTTTGTTGGAGTTGCACCAGCACCATCAGTCATTACCTGATACTGCATACCGCTTGCAGTGGTTTTGATACCATCTTCTTCAGCGTTTTTAGCAATAAACTCCTGCTGTGAAGTTTTATTTTTGGCCATAACATCTTTCATTGCATCATTCTGTGACTGTTGTGCTTCCTGCATTTTCGTCTGAAGTGCATGCATCAATTTACCATATTCTTCCTGATCGATTTTAAGTCCCGCACCATTAACCATATCACTGAATCCATGAACCAATGCCGCTTTGTCCAATTCAAAAGGGAACTGTTGAATTGACTGTCCCATATTAACGCCCAAGGCATAACTGCTTTTTTCAACTTCTGTCTTAATATCCATTCTACTAATCCTTATAATTATACTTAACAACTGTCATTATTGACAAATAAAAGCCATTAATATAGTCTCCCGCATAATTTTTACCAGTAGTCAATTATCAATTAACCTAATCAGGTGATACCTGAAGGCAGATACAGCTTCAAACTTCGCAACTGCGTTGCTACGGAAGCGGGGCTACAATAATATTTTACTTCGTTTTTAATTGCACTCAATATTGTGAATAAGCACCTAACGCAGACAAAAAAACTCGCAACCAAATGATTTTCTGTTTGCAAAACAGTTATCGACATCTATTATTAAGGAATTAATATCATATAACCAAATATCGAGAGCAATATGATTCATTACTGGGGAAACATAATCGAAGGAGCATTTTGGATAACCATTGCCGGGATAATCTATATTCGCATGCAAAACAAGAGTAAGCGGCTGATTAAGGTTGGCAGAATAGCTATTATTGCTCTTTTTATGTTCGGTATCTCTGACTTTATCGAGGTCAACACAGGTGCATGGTACAAACCATTCTCACTATTATTACTGAAAGCCGCGTGCATAGCAACATTATTGTATTGCCTAAAAGAATATAGAAAAGATTAATAATCTGAAAATTCAGCACGGCAATTGCCCTATTTAAAATCAAGCCCACCTGAGCTCTGCGAATGCTTCTAATTGAACGCCCGCTTTTTTGAATATAGTACCACGGGCTTACGCACCATGGCTACCACACTCTCCCACTTTGCGGGGCAAAAAAGTTGCATTCAATTGGACAGCCTCTTTGCTTACGTAATGAGCATTGGTCCACCAAGTCCACATCGGATCCATCGGACACCCTGCATATTTTTTTCAAAAAATATCTCACTCGATGGAACATTATATCTTATCAACAGTCTATTGCAAAGAATAATTTTTGTATAGGGTGACGTTTTTTTATCAACCAGCTGTTTTAAACACCAGTAAACAAGAAACTAGAAAGACAAGGGTTTTTACTGTAATAAAAGGCTGATTTTTTGTCATAAACCGGTTGTTTTTAAGCTCTAAGTGTGTTATTATTATCCTTTGACATTTTAAGCACAAATATAAAAGTTAAAAATTCAACCGTTTTTACAGTATATAACAACCCGGATATTTTGAGGTATTATGGAGAACGAAAACAAGTTAAATCAGGATATAGACAGTGGTCGCTTAATGACGAAACTATCTATTATCACCGCAATCGGCAGTTTGGCTATCGCTATCATTATCGGCACAACCGGTAAAATGGGCGGCACTGACATCTATAGCTTAGCCATATTCCCCTATATTATGGTCGTAATATTTTCTATTGCTGCGATGATCTACGGCATTATGTACGCTGGCACCGCCCGCGAACAGGAAGAAAAAGCATTACTGCAAAAACGCAAAGAGGGGCAAACTTTCGACGCAGGTGAAGATGTCAGGTTCACCACTGGCCGGTCATTTGAAAACTACAAAAAATATACGCCATATTTCCTTGCAGGGCTTGGTGCTATACTGACAATAATTCTTATGCTCGTATTTTCGCGCATCTGGGCTATCCGACCACCAGAAAGCGAAATAATCCCAGCCAGCCCACAGAACAGTGCATTTGTTTCAATCATCTTTATGGCAATCAGTGTTTTTGCCGGGGCATTCTGTATCGGTCAATCACGCTCTCCAGCCTTCAGGTGGCTCCGCCCGGTTGGAGCATGGCTGATTGCTGGATTTGTAGTTTCACTACTCGCCATGGCAGCCGCTCTGGGACATAGATTCGGCTATCCAGGACTTGATAGATACCTGCGGAATATTACCTTTATCCTCTACTGTCTGCTTGGTGCAGAGTTTATTATTAACTTTGCTACTGAATTCTACCGTCCACGAACTCTGGAAGCTCCGCGACCGATCTTTGAAAGTCGTCTGTTGGCACTGTTTACTGAGCCTGGCGGCGTGATGCGCAATATCGCTGAAACCCTTGACTATCAGTTCGGGTTCAAAGTTTCCGGATCATGGATTTACAACTTTGCGGAAAAATCACTATTTAAAGTAATCATCATCTGGCTAGCTGTTCTCTGGGCTTCGAGTATGGTTTCAGAAGTTGGTCCGAATCAACTGGGGATCAAAGAGGCTTTCGGCAAAAAAGTCAATGAAAAGCCACTCATATCCGGCGTATATTTCACGTTACCATGGCCGTTTGGTGAAATCAAACGCTATTCCTGCACCGAACTTCAAAGCGTTGTTATCGGACCGGAAATTGATGACAATGACCATAAAAGCAAAATGGTTTTATGGACTACCGCCCACTATAAATCAGAATCTCGATATTTAGTTGCCACCAAACCTAGCGGCTCCGATGGTGCCAAGGCTACGTCTGTATCCTTTATCGGCATCAGCATGCCGATAAACTTCACAATCCGTAAAAATGAACTATTTAACTATGCCTATAACTTCAAAAATCCTAAAAGCATTCTCAAGGATATTGGAGAACAGGCGGTAGTAAAATATCTGGCAAGTGTTTCAATGCTTGATTTCATGGGTGCAGATCGCGAAAAAAGTGCATTGGAGCTGAAAAAACTTATTCAAACTGCTACGGATAAAATCAACCTCGGGATTGAAATTGTTTCAGTCAACCTGCATGATGCTCACCCACCAATAAAAGAGGTAGCACCTGCGTATCAAAAAGTCTATGGGGCAAAAGAGAAAATGAAGGCAGCAATTCTCGCAGCTGATGCATTCAAAATAAAAACCAGGACCATAGCTGCAACTGAAAGCCTCAAAGTGATTGAGGTTGCAAAATCCTACCGACAGGAACGGATCGCGATCGCTGAGGCTGAAAGTAAACGATTCAATAAACAGTTACAGGCCTATAAAGTAATGCCAGAACTCTACATGCTACGAAGCTATCTGAAATTACTGGAGGTAAACAGTCCACGAATAAGAAAATATATTATGAGTGCGGATATGCCGTATAGTGTTTATGAACTCAATATGGAAAAGAAAACCAGGCTTGACCTGATTGATGTCGACCTTGATACTCTTTCACGTTAAATTATAACTTACCCAATACGGGTGTAGCTGAAATCAACAACCAAAAATATGGAGAATATAAAATCATGACTACAGAAACAACAGTAAAGAAAACTCATTGGCCAACGATGTTACTTGGCCTGATCGTTGCAGCAATCTTCCTTGTCGCGATATTTTCATTTCAGGTAAATACTACTGAAAATGCCATCGTCACAACTTTGGATAAAATTGACGATCGCGCCATTGAACCCGGGCTGCATTTCCGCTGGCCATATCCGCTTCAGAAAGTCTACAAATTCGACAAACGTCTACGCTGTTTCAGCGGTGGCGTTGCCGGAACCGAAGAGACCATTGTCCGCTCCGGTCAAAATGTAATTCTTGAAACTTTTATTCTTTATCGTATTGATGATGCGAAAGAATTTTTCAAACGCCTGACGACCATCCAGGTAGGTGAAGAGAAACTCAATGAATGGTTACGCCGCATTAAACTTGAAACATTCGGCAAATACGATTTCAATCAACTGGTTAATGTTGATCCTAAAAAAATGAAACTCCATGAAATTGAATCAGAGATGCTGCGTAAATTGAGCAAAGAGGCTAAAGCTTACGGTATAGAGGTGCAAACTGTTGGTATTAGAGCCATCAATATTCCTGAATCAATCTCTAAAGATGTCTTCGAACGCATGAGAAAAGAGCGTGAAGTTCAAGCAACTAGATATACTGCTGAAGGCACCACGGTAGCGCAAAAAATAATGACTGAAGCCGAAAGCAAGAGAAGTGAAGTGTTAACTACGGCTAACGCGGAAGCAAAAACTATCAGAGCTGACGGTGATGCTGAAGCTGCTAAATATTATGCAACGTTCAAACAGAATCCTGAATTGGCGGTATTCCTCCGCAAACTTGATGCACTGGGCAATATCATGCAGGAAAAAACAACCCTGATACTTGATACTAACTCGGCACCATTTGATATGCTGAAAATGAATGCAACCGATCTGCAGGCAGGCAAAATCAATCAGTCAAAAGCATCTAAATAACCTAACAGCCTAAACGGACAGAACCGCACATGAAACATATAGACAACAACATGACTAAAAATGACAGTCAGTACGATGCCGGCATGAAAGCCCTGGTTAAAGCCCTGAAAGGAGCATTTTTTCTGCTCGTGGTAATTATCCTCGGCATGCTCGTCTACTTCGTCTCTTTAGGTGGATATTTCACCGTAACCCCACAGGAATCAGTCATCGTCCTGCGATTCGGTAAATATGTCGATACCTTTAATGACGGTTGGCATTGGTACTTCCCTTTCCCAGTTCATCGTTTTATCCATATAAAAACCAATACCCAAAGCCTTAATGTCAATTTTGACGCCATGGAAATCACCCAGGGACCGCCTGAAATGCGCGCCATGGGACGTGAACTTGCCCCGGGACGTGACCGCTATCTGCTGACTGGTGATGATAATATTATTCACACCTCATGGAAATTGGCCTTTGAAATTGAGAATCCCAGAAAATATTATGAAACAGTTATGACCCCGGAAAATCCACTGCAACCGGATGATCTGCTCAGAACTCCAAGCGGCAAAGTTATGGGAACCCGCGGTCCTCAAACCCTGCTTAGAGCACTGCTGCGTGATGCTGTAGTTAAAACCTCCGCTAAGAATAGTATTGAAAACATCCTTTACTTGAATAAAGAAAAATATCAGGAGCAGGTCAAAGCATATTTCATCAAGGCAGTCAATGATGTGGGCATAGGGGTCAAGGTGACTGAAGTAAACCTGAACAGTGTTAATCCACCACTAAGGACTAAACCGGCATTTGATGCTGTCAGTTCAGCCGAAAACATCAAATCATCGATGATTGACAGAGCCAAAGCCTACAGTATTAACCAGAATAATCTAGCCATTGCGGAAAGAGCGCAAATTATCGCCGACGCGAAGGTTTACAGCAAAGAGGTTGTTGCAGAAGTTGAAGCCGACAGTAACTATTTCAATAAAATCAATGTAGAATACCGGAAAAATCCCGGCACTGTTCTCGTCGCGCTCTATAATGATAAACTGTCAGAAGTACTGTCGAACGTTGAAGACAAATACATCATAAGCTCAAGCAATAACAAACGTCAGGAAGTACGGTTGAAAATCAACCCGGAACCGATTAAAGCTAAGAGAAAGCCGAAAGCAAGGCAATAACAGCCATTCATCTGATTAACATAAATAAAGCTTTGCAGTAATCAAAAATCACATATAATTAAGGATAAATATCATGGCCGATGCAGTAACCCAGCCTAATACTCAAGCAGAACACGCATGTTGTGATCATGACCATCATGAGCATAATCATGAACACACTCATAATCACAGCCCTGCTGATGTCAAGCAGGCACTGGGAATTTCATGCCCGACCTGTGGTGAACACCATTCAGAAGGTGCCGGGCATGACCGGAGCATGGGGCGTATTGTCCTGGCACTGTTCGGTGGTATGTTTGTCGTTAACTCATTTATTCTGGAAGCGTGGCTACCGCAACAGGTTTTCATCAATCAGATCAGTTCTATCATTGGAGCAGCCCTGCTGGCATTCCCAATTATCTCTACCGCGATAAGAGATCTGACCAAAGGCAAAGTTTATATGAATGAACTGGTTGCGCTGGCTATTCTTGCCGCATGTGCCGGTGGAAATTTCAGAATGGCCGGAATTATCGCCTTCTTTCTGCTACTGACCATTATCATTGAAACCCGCACCGCCAGCGGTGCTCAACGCTCAATCGAAGAGTTGGTAAAACTTACGCCAAGTACCGCCCATAAATTGATCAACGGGCAAGAGGTTGAAGCCGAAGCACTTGACTTGCAGCTCGGTGATATCATTCGCGTTCGTCCAGGTGAAAACTTCCCGGTTGACGGCGAAGTCCTTAAAGGTGAAAGTACAGTAAACCAAGCCTCAATTACCGGTGAATCACTGCCGTTGGAAAAAGAACCCGGCGATCAGGTATTTGCCGGAACCCAGAACTTGACCGGTGGTATTGAAATAAAAGTTACCAAAATCGGCGAAGACACCACATTGGGTAAAGTTAAAGATATGATCCTGGCGGCTGAAAGTTCACGTTCGCCAATTGTCAGAATTATTGACAATTATGCCGGTTACTACACCCCAACTGTATTAATGATGGCCGGTGTTACCTGGTGGTTCTCTGATGGTGACATTAACCGGGTTATTACCCTGATGGTTATCGCCTGCCCTTGCGCAATTGTCCTGGCAACCCCGACTGCGGTCGTCGCCGCCGTCGCTGCCGCAGCCAGACTGGGGATTCTGATCAAAAATGTCAGTCATCTGGAACTGGCTGCAAAAGTTAGAAGCTTTGTCTTTGATAAAACCGGTACGCTGACCGATGGTCTGCTTTCGGTAGTAAAACTTAACCCAGTTGAAGGCATCGCCTCAGCTGAACTGCTCAAAGTCGCCGCCTCAGCTGAGCAGCAGAGTAATCATCCAACCGCAATCGCCCTGCAGAAACTGGCCGTTGAAGCTGAACTGCAACTCGACCACGCTGATGAATTCAGTGAAGTTCACGGTAAAGGTGTCCAAGCCGTTATTGGTGGAGTTAAATATTCTATCGGGCGCCCAGCCTGGCTCGAATCCCTGGGACTAAATCTCGGTGATATGAGCGAAGGTCAGGATGATGACGGCATGAGTGTCGTTTACGCCGCTAAAGGTGATAAACTGCTCGGTTGGATTGGCTTTAAAGATAAAATACGTAAAGCAGCACCGGAAATGATTACCGACCTGAAAAAACTGGGTGTCAAACACTGCGCAATGGTTACCGGTGACCGTGAATCAGTAGCAACTAAAGTAGCTGCGGCATTGCAGATAGATGAATACATCAGCGAATGTCTGCCGGAAACCAAAGTTGACTATGTTGAAAAAACTAAAGAATACTCTACAGTTGCAGTTGTCGGGGACGGTGTTAATGATGCCCCTGCTCTCGCCGCTGGCGATCTGGGAATTGTGATGGGCGCGATCGGTAGTGATATTGCCGTCAACAGTGCCTCAATCGCCCTGATGACTAATGACCTCAGACGTATCCCGATGCTGGTCTATCTGTCACGCAAGTCACGGGTTATCATCAATCAAAACCTCTTTGTCGGCATGTTGTTCGTTTTCGGCGGCATGATTATTTCAGTCTTTGGCTGGATGACCCCGATTTGGGCAGCTGTACTCCATACGTTGAGTACCTTGCTAATTATTTTCAATAGCGCCAGACTGGTACGGACAGGCGAAGAACTCACTCTTGAAGAAGAATAAAATAGGTAAAACATAAACGGTGATTAAATGGCAGCACAAAATGGCAATACTATAGTTAGGGCAGTAGGCTTAAGTAAAGAATTCCGGGATTTCTGGAATCGTCCCAAAGCTAAAGCTGTTAACGATATTGATTTCGAAATTAAAGAGGGCGAAGTGGTAGGTCTGCTCGGACCAAATGGTTCAGGAAAGTCAACCACCGTTAAAATGCTCCTCGGATTATTATATCCAACCGCAGGCTCGCTGTCGGTTTTCGGCAACTCGCCGCGCGATGTCAATACAAAAAAACAGATCGGCTATCTGCCGGAAGAATCATATCTCTATAAATACCTTACCGCACTTGAAACGCTTGATTTCTTCGGTTCACTGTTCAATCTGTCAAAAGCTGAACGGCGCAGCCGGAGCGAACAATTGCTAGGTATGGTAGGTCTGTCCCATGCGAAACGCCGTCGGGTCGGTGAATTCTCCAAAGGTATGCAGCGTCGTATTGGTCTGGCGCAGTCAATGATCAATGACCCTTCATTGCTGATTCTTGACGAACCGACTTCTGGTCTGGATCCCATCGGTTGCCGTGAAGTTAAAGATTTGATCACCACGCTGAAAAAACGGGGCAAAACCGTATTGATAACCAGTCACCTGCTCAGTGATGTCGAAGATATCTGTGACCGGGTAATTATTCTTTACGGTGGCAAAATCCGGGCAACCGGCACCCTGAATGAATTGCTGACAATCAACGAGGCAAGTCGCATTACCACCCCGTTAATGGATCCTAGAGTCACCGAAAAAGCACTTGGAATTTTACGCAAGGAACTCAAAGGTGAAAGCTTTGAAATTGACCATCCGCGAATGAGCCTTGAAAACTTCTTCCTCGATGTTGTCAACAGCGCAAAAGCTGAAATTGATACTGCCGGTGTTGTCAGCAGTGGAAAAATAGCAAATTACCTGAGTGAAGAAGATATTCAGACTAATGCCGTACTTGAAGGCTTGACTAAAGATGTCGAAAAGCCTCAAGTTGAGCCGGAAACAGTCGCTGAGACAGCTGTAGAACAAGCTGAAGATAAAAATATCACTCTGCAAAACTTGACAGAAGAGGTCAGTTCGGTAGCACCTGAGGTAAGTGATGCTGATAAAGCAGAAGAGAGTGAAGTATCTGAAAACCTGACAGAAGCGGATAATAAACTTAAAGATTTGCTCGGCGGAAAATAATATGATTTCATTTTTATCAATTGTACGATTAACAGTAAAGAATGCGTTACGTTCGCATATCTTTCAGCTGCTGATGCTGCTCCTCCTACTCTGCATATTTCTGAT
This sequence comes from Victivallaceae bacterium, assembly GCA_021647315.1. GTDB lineage: Bacteria > Verrucomicrobiota > Lentisphaeria > Victivallales > Victivallaceae > JAKIUY01. Next base: position 3,791 of record JAKIUY010000093.1, on the reverse strand, counting down.
TCCTAATACCATCGTCGGGGATGATACCGCCCATGGTTATATTCAGATTGCACTGAAATACAGTCTCGGAACAGTCTCGTTTATCCTTTCACTATCCGCTATCTGGCTGGGGTGTTTCCTCATGTGCAGCGACACCGAAAACTATCAGTTGCACATGGTGGTATCGAAACCGATCTCCCGCGTGACGATTTGGTTGGGAAAATACTGCGGCATCCTGTTAATTCATGTTTTTCTAATGCTCTTTGCCTGCACAATTATCTACGCAACTGTATTATGGCAATTTAACCGCCAAGGCTTTACAGAAAAGGAAAAAGCCCGCATTCAGAACGAAGTTATGGTCGGACGCCGAGTATTTTATCCTAATCAACCCACGATCCAACAAGCAGCATTAAAAAAACTTGAAGCACTGAATACCGAGAAAAAAGCCAAAGGTCAGGAGATTGACACCTCCCCAGCAACCCAACGTAAAGCATTGCGCATGATTCAAAATGATATTTTACGTAATATCGGTGAAATCAAATATGGCGCATCACGCTCTTGGGAATATAGCAATCTTCCGACAGGGCTGGATAAAAACCGCCCTGTATACCTCCGTTACCGTACCTATGTCAATAAAGTCTCTTCTGAAGATCAACGTATGACCCGTGGAATGTGGGCAGTATGGGTTGCCGCACCGGTAAAAGCTGAAGATAAAAACAGACCGGTTGAACAACAGTTTTTCCAGGTACCGTTATCCAGTCAGCCTGAACAATTTCTGACTGGGGTTTTTCATGAGAAAGTCATAAAAGCCACCTGTATCCAGGATGACGGCAAAGTAAAAATTGCCTTTTTAAATGTTGACCCAAAAGCCTCCGGGCTCTTTTTTCAGCCCAAGGACGGACCGAAACTGCTGATAAAAATCAGCGGTTTCTCCGAAAACTTTTTCAGGGGCATGATTGTCATGTTCATTCAGCTTGCAGTTTTGGCTGGTCTAGCCTGTGCAGCGGCATCCGCCATGTCCATGCCGACTGCGGTCTTTATTGTAATATCTTATCTGATGTTTGGTAGTTTCGCCACTTTTATGGCTGGAACCACCTTCTTCAGTTCAACCGCCGATCAGGTCGGCTATACTGTCAGTAAAATTTTACTGATGATCGTTATCCCTATTCAGAATTTCGAAATATCACCGTTTATCGCCAATGGTGAACTTATCGAAATATCCTATATCTGGGGAATTATCTGGAAATATCTTATTCTGCGCGGGCTGCCGATATACCTCTTTGGAATATGGCTCTACTGGCGCCGAGAACTGGGATTGGTGATTAAGAAATGAGTATATTTAAAAAGTTATCCATGTTTACCGGCACGATTATTATATCAATCATTCTGCTCTTTTGTATCAGTTTAACCCAAAGCCGGATCAATGGCATCATTGAAGATAAAGGACTCCGGTTTACCGGACAGATTAAAAATGCCCCGCCAATCGTCGCCTTTACCACGGTTGCACTCGGTAGTTTCCGTGGCATCCTGGCCGATATTCTCTGGTTGCGCTCCGCCGCACTCCAAGACGAAGGAAACTATTTCGAAATGGTTCAGCTCGCAACCTGGGTAACGGAACTCCAACCGAAATTTTCCGGTGCCGCCGCCTACCTGGCGTGGAATATGGCATACAATATTTCCGTCACCTGTTCATCCTTTGCCGATCGCTGGCGCTGGGTTCAAAGTGGCATAAAACTGTTGCGTGACCGCGCGATTGCCTACAATCCCAATGATCCGGTGCTCTATAAAGAATTGGGCTGGATTTTCCAGCACAAAATCGGTAACGTCCTTGATGATGCCAATCTTTATTACAAAAACCAGCTGGCCATTGAGATGACCCAGGTTCTCGGCTATGAAACAGATTGGACTGCGTTCGCCAATGCTCCGGTTGATCTCGATGCGTTCATGAAGGCATATCCCAAAGACAGCCCCTTGTGGAAAAGCCTTGAAACGGCAAAAATCAAAGATGTCGATCAGCTGTTTGCCGAATTTAAAAAAACAGAAGCACTACCGGAAGCTTTCATCAAAGCACTTAAATATCCTAATATGGAAAAAGATCTGATCAGCTATTTCCGTGCTCGGTGGCTTCGGGAAAAATATCGACTCGATGCCGTATTAATTAATAAAATCAACCAGAAATACGGCATGCTTGACTGGCGCCTGCCCGAAGCACAAGCCATCTACTGGGCGACCAAAGGGCTCGAAATGACCCGCGGCGGCAAAGACATCAACTGTGAACGTATGATTACTCAGGGGCTTAAAGATGCCTTTATGAGTGGTCGCCTGCTGATGATTGATAAAGATAAATTTGAAACTATCATTACCGTGCCTAATCTGGATGTGGTTGACTCGGTAATCACCACCCTTGATAAAGCCTATATTGATAATAAAACCAGCAGTTTCAGATCGGCTAAACTTAACTTTATCAAAGATGCAATTGTCGTAATGTACAATTATGGTAAATTCACCAAGGCTAAAGAGCTCTATAAAAGTCTGCGCAAAGAGGAACCTGGCAAAAAAGCCTATTTGATTCCTTTAGAAACATTCGTCTTGAAAGAATGGGCCGAAGATATCAGAGATGCCACCACTAAAAAAGCTACAGACTCCATCAGTGGTTTGATTTATCGCAGTTGCTACTTCCTCACTTACGGCGACATGGATGCCGCCTTAGCGCAGGAGCGTATCGCAAAATATATTTACAAAAAATATATGCTGAGCAATGCCGACACCCGCGACCGTACTGGTCTTGCACCCTACTCTGAAATCAAGAAAGCCGTCGTCAAAGGATGTTTGAAAAGCTATCCGCCAGTTGTCGCAACGATCTTCAAAGCTAAACTTGAAGAGCTTAAAGCAATAAAAGAGGCTCAGCAGAAAAAATCCCAAAAAGGTGATGTTAATAAAAAATGATTGAATTAAAAAACATCTCCCTGCTATTGCGTCAAAAGAGACCGCTTATCATCTTTATTGTCTTTATTGTCTGTATTATTACAGCTAAACAGCTATATGCAACAGAACCAACTACAGTAAAGCCTTATAATAGCTTTGGAGAAAAAACCAGAAAGAAAACGGATCTAAAAATTTACACCAGGTTTGACCTAGAGGGAAATAAATATGACCAACCACGCCCCAAAAAAAAGCTTTACCCATTCGGCATAAAATTTAACGAAGCCCGCCCACCTCAATACATCTATTTAGTGCCAGCTCACCTTGGTGGAACTATATTTACCGCGATCGGGGCATTTGTCGTATGGCCATTTTCGGCTACATATAACTATTTTCATCAAAAAGATTCTCGTTGGGATTTAGTCCCCCCTGTCCCCTGGGCATCTCAGACTATCGGCCTTGGCGGCGCCTACCTGCTAGGCAGCCCTTTCTGGTGTCTTGAACAGGCCTTCTGGGAATTTCCAGTCTGGATGTTCTCGGATGGTGATAACGCAGAAGTGCAGGAAAAAACAAACAACACTGGCTACCGCATCGGAACTGGAATCTAAGTCCAACAACCGCATTATTACTATGTTTCAGCCCGCCAACCATACCCTGACTACCCAAAGCATAGACGTCCCGCTGTGCCACAGCCAGCTAACTAATGTCTCTTAGGCGTCCCCCGCCTGAGTAAAACTGCGGTTACCCCCAAAAGCTGGACAACTTCCGTTACGGGCGAATGCCCTGTAACTTTTAAAATCTACTAATTAGCAAAAGAAGGGTTCAACCATTAAGTTAAATAATCTCAAAAACTTAACAATGGAGGAACCCTATGATAGTAAACACCGCAA
>JAKIUY010000092.1 GCA_021647315.1 Victivallaceae bacterium | reverse complement strand
TATTTGATCCTATAAAAGGGAAAATGTATGTCACCTCGTCCAGAGTGTCAGAGTTAATGCACACATTTCCATAAGTAAGATGCGTTTAATCTGACAAACGTGCATTTAACTTTTCAATTAACGAATTTCTACGTAATGCCTCACTCTAACTTTGACTGCAATCCAATTTTTTCACCATCCATTTCCTTACTCGGATTATCTCATTGCATTCGATCTAAAAAAACACTTTTTTTTTGCTTTTATTCGTTCCGGCGGAGCTGGTTATATTCAGCAAATTGATTTGAAGATAAAATCAGGTTTCAGGTCACCGGTTGCATCGGTCGCCTGTTGCTGGTTGGTTATTCCGGTCAGGACTAAGGCTGAATGCATGCCAACGTTATTTGCACCTTGGATGTCTGATTTTAGTGAATCTCCCAACATAATGACTTCATTTGAGGCAAGCTCATCATCGAGGTCAAAACGCTTTTTTAGAACATCAATCGTATAATCATAAATATCCTGATAAGGTTTGCCAAGATAGTGCGGAGTAACAGCCAGCCCCATTTCATTTAGAATCGTACAGATAAATCTGGCCTTGCCGCCCGCACCGATGCCGACGAAACCGGGACGGCGGCTGTCGGGCCAGTAACTATCAGGATTAGGAACGATAAATGGAATTTGTGGATTTGCTCGCAGAAGATTTAATACTGCATGAAAGTTTTTATGCCAATCATAAAAGCCTTCCCCGACAATAATTCCTTGGCATTGTTCAATTTGTTCGATATCACGGATGGGTTTCAACCCAGCGTTTTCGGCGTAACACGGTTTACCGAGATCACCCATAACAAAGAAACTGGCTCCATGTAAATTATTATCATCCACATATTTATTCAGTGCCATACTGCAAGAAACAATCTCTTCAGGTGCAATATCCAATTTACACCGTTGCAGCAAATTACTCTTTTCCTGAGGTGAATGGTTGCCGTCATTAGTCAGCAGGGCAAAAGGGTAATGGTGTTCACGTAACCAGCTGATCATCCGGTCCGCCCCCGGCATCAGTTGCGGGCCGGAAATCAAGGTACCATCAACATCAAATAAAATTGCTTTGTAGCGTATTGAATTCTTAAGCCACCAATCAAAGAAAGTCATATCAGGTTTTTGCATATTCAAAAAAATCCTTAACCGAGAATATTTGTTTCATTGGCCAGGAAGATGCCTTCGAAATTCATCTTAAGGGCTTCAGGATTCGATGCCGCTTCCAGAGCATCTTCTTCGGTGATTCTACCATCATTTACTAATTCATAGAGACACTGGTTAAATGAAATCATGCCATCGTTACGTCCCGCTTCAACCGCGAATGATAATTTATCCAGTCGGTTTTCTTCGAGTAGTTTTGTAATCATTGGCGTATTAATCATGATCTCAACTGCTGGAACCCGACCGTTGCCGAGAGCCTCCGGCAATAGACGTTGCGAAATAGTTGAATAGAGATTTATAGCCAAAGCTTCACGGATTGAATCCTGTTCTGACTTCTCGTAAAAATCAAGAATACGGTTGATGGCCTGAGTTGAATTGGATGCATGCAGGGTTGTCATGACGAGATGGCCGGTATCAGCAGCTTGAAGCGCTGCTTCAAAACTGAATTTATCACGCATTTCACCAACCATGATAACGTCAGGGTCTTGACGCAGGACATGTTTGAGCGAACTGGCAAACGATTCCGTGTCAATACCCACTTCACGCTGTTCGATATATGATAAGTTATCGGTGAATTCATACTCAATCGGATCTTCGATTGTGATGATATGTTTGCGCATTGTATTGTTTATCTTGTTGATCATCGCCGCCATTGTCGTTGATTTACCTGAACCGGTAGTTCCACAGAGTACGATGATACCGCGTGGTTGTTCGGAAATTGAATTCAGCGTTTCCGGTAAACCCAATTCGTTGAAATCAAGAATCTCGCTTTTTACATGGCGGAGAGTAATGGCGATGAGACCGCGCTGTTTATGAACATTTACTCTGAACCGGCCTACTTCATCTTCAACATGGGAGATGTCAACGTCACCGGTTTTGAGAAAGTGAGTCATTTGAGTTTCATCATGGACAACCTGATGAATAAAACGTTCGAGTAACTCTTTTTCGGCGAAGAAATCGGAGCTTATCATTTCGCCATTGATGCGGTAATGTACGGAATAATCTTCCTTGACATGGACATCGGAAGCACCGGCTTCGACACCTTTATCTAAAACCTGATACAGTAAAGTTCTCATTTTCAGTTATCCTTAATGTTTATAGCTGTTGCTAAAGGTTATTATATTTTTTTTCATCGTATAAGATTACATTAATGCTGTAAATAAGCAAACTAATTCGCCTATTTTTCATGTTATTATTCTGTCATATATATATAATAGGAAATTATTTCATCTGTCGCTACGCTTGGGTAGGTATTTTCGCTAGTAGTTTCACTTCGTGGTTTTCAACAGGCGATATCCTGGTGCAAAGCCCTAATCCCCATGGGGGATTTTTGCCCATGCGCCTGGCACGTGACTACGAACGTGTTTTAGAAGTCGCAGGCTACTATTTTAGTTCCGGCAAAGCCGGTTATGTTCATTGTTTCCCTACAGAATGATCATTGCCCGCAATTCATACAATTAACCGCTTCAGGCACGCTGAGCAGGCGGTTAAGATTAATCTCCCTGCCGCAGGATTCACAGATGCCGAATTTGTCGCCGTCCGCTTTGGTCAGGGCATATTGCAATTGCCCCAGCCGTTCTTCGGCATTGTCCATAACAGATTTATTGATGCTGCGGTTATTTATCGCGTCCATGCGGCTGATCCGGCCAATTGCCCGGTCAGGTGCCACAACCCCGGTAATTAACTTCAATTCTTCAATCTCCTCTCGGAGATCTTCAATGGTATCAATAATCTTATCCTTGATGATTTTTTGCTGAATATCATTCAAAATCAAATCTCCTTTATGCTCGGTATTCCGTAGGTTTTATTGTTTGACAAGGTCCTTTGTACCTGCGGTATTTTTTATCATTAATGCTTTTCTTACAGATTAATACTGCATTGACCGGGCATAGATTATAACATTTGACACATAATATGCATTTATTGCCGAAAACTTTTTCCCCTGCCGCATTTTCTGTAATATTTTCTGAAGGGCACATTCGGATGCATAACCCACAATTGATACATTTCTCCTTAGCTACGGAAAAATGTGATTTATAGCCGTTGACTATCCAGTAACTCTTTCTTTGCAGAGCACCTGCCAGCCTGCTGATTACTCCTTTGCCATCAACTTTTCGTTCTCCATTTAGAATAGAATCACATATCTGCTGCAACTTTGCTTCGGCTGTAGCCAGCAATCTATCCCGTTCAGCTGCCAGCGGTACTCGTTTCCAGTAATTTCCCGGCTCATAGGGTAAGTTAAAGTTTGTCGGCATATAGAGGTGATCGGTAAAAAATACATCATAGCCTTTTTTATCCAGGATTTGTTTGAAATAGAATCCCGTATCGCCGTTAAGCGCACAACAATTGCCGACAAAAAAAATCTTCTGACCATTTCCCTGCGGCATATTATTTCGGTACTCAACCATTGGATCCGGCTGATTAGAACCCCATACCGGATAAAAAAAACCGGTCAAATCGCATTCATCCTGAGCAAATGCAACTTTATCCTTGATTATCTCATATAATTTTACCGTATGACCTTGCTGTTCCATCAGCTCTTTTCCCTTCAAACACAGCCATAACGTATTGCCGGTTGAGGTGAAATATCCAATGTTTATCCGCATAACTGCTCCTTAGCGTTTTAATGACACCCTAGTGTCACGTGTCATATATAATACCGCTTTGCGATCTAAAAGCTATTAAAGAGCTGCGCAGTTTAACTTAAACAGCCACTGTTAACTAGCTAAAAGAATGCACTTGTGTATAACTTTACCAATTTTCGGCTTGACCACGTGATTTCATACGTGGCTTTGCAAGTCTCGCCCTCCAGCATCAAAATCCAATTATTTCCTCGTGTCGTAGGTATAGAGGCCCAGTATCCGAACATCTCTGTTTTTGGCTGAAATTTCAACGGTATGCTCTCCATATTTTAAACCGGTAATACCTTTTCTGTTTTCGATATAATGTTTGTTGCCTGTGGAATCGACAAAAGGAATATTGGTCGGTTGGGTAAATTTGACGTTGCCATCAATCCTGACGGTTAGTATACCACCGTTTTTATCATCTACATAGGCAATTGAGATTGCGTCAGCTTTGACGTTGATCGACATTTTCTGCCCGGGTTTAAGTATGACCATTTTGTCGCCGTACGGGGCACCGCAGGTCGATTTAAAATCACTGACAGTAACCGTTTTTTCCCATTCAGGATTGTTAACGGGATAGAATTTACGGTTAAGAGCTCTTTTATTGTCAACCGCAACCAGTTTAGCATCGTTCCCTACGACTTCAATAATATGCCGGTCGCCCAAACTCAAACGGCCATAGACAAAAGTTGAATTACGCACATTACGCTTCGTCATACTCCTACCGCGTCCGGCACGTTTCTGTTGCTTGCCGTCAATATTGATCTTCATGACATCTTTTTTATCTTTTGCCTGATGTTTTGCCCAGACATTAAAGGCAGTATCTTCGATAATCATCCATGAGCCCATAATGCGTTTATCAGGAGCCTTAAATGAGACCATTTCTCCATCCCAGCTGTAAGAGTATGGATTGAAACGTGGTGGCAGATGTTTTTGTGGCATAGACGATTTGACTGGATTAGCGACTTCAAAAGCCTGTTCAAGTTGCTTGAACCACAGATAATGTGCTCCAGCCTGCGGATGACCGCCATCCGGAGCCAGCGAATAGTAGTTGGCACTCTTTTTCAGCCTGATAATCATTTCACCGACATCAATAAATGGAAAGCCATAATATTTTGCCAACTGGCGCATCGGTTCGGAAATAGACGTTTTGCGCCCTTTGTTACGAATCCACATACAGCTGAGAAATTCAACCTCAGGATAGTGACGCTGGAACCACCGCACCGCACCTTCATAGGCGGCGATCTCATCCGGATAGTCAATATGCTCATTGTGTCCGTGCCCGAAGATTACCAGATCCGGTGCCGGTTTTTTGCCAGATTTAAACAATGCAGGATAGAGTTCATGCCATTTCGTACCACGCACATGGCCATTTAGGTTTTCATTTGGTGGCAGGGCTAAAGTTGCATAGTCTGCGAACCCACTGTGAGACTCCCCAATCGAAGAGCCATCACACGCCATTACATTCAACAGTATTTTATTAACTGGATAGTTAAATTTTTTCATCAGTTCAAGTCGTAAACGTCCGGTGTACATGTGGTAATGCTGAAACCAGCCGACATAGCCTTTCAGGTCGGGTCGATTAACGATTTCCGGTTTGAATGGTTTGTCATTGCACAATGGCTGCCGATAGGTCGGACTTTGCGGATTTTCATCATAACGATAGAGCCGTGGATTTGCACTGCCACGATCAATACTCGAACCAAGAGTCAGAATATAGACAGGTTCATTATTAAGCAGTTTTTTCATCGTCCGTGGGATCATTCGGTAAAATTCAGGCAGTGGTCTGCTGCGACTCGCATTACCTGCTGTTTTTTTCCCATTAATTAAACTAGGGCCATAAATCCAGACAGGTTTGTCAGAACTGTTCTGAAACTCCACCAGCACGCCAACTGCATTGCGATAGGCTGCACTTGATTGCCTGTTTTTCTCAAAAAGCCAATCAATTTTCAAGCCGGCACTGTTAAGTCTTATCCTGCCAGTTTTACTGTCAGCAACAGTTTCTGTCTGCCCAAGGCGAATAAGTTCCCCGCGTCCATGACAGGAAAAGGTTCGCTTATCACCAAAATCTTTCGGTGTCCAGGTGCCATCAGCACTCTCTATCCCCATCAAACAGAGTCGAGCTGTAAGTGCAGAACTCTTTGCCTGATACCCATTGACGCTCATCGTCAGTGTGTCACCTTTTTTCACCATTCCCAGGTCAGCCAAATTGATAAATTGCCAGAATCGTTTGCCGGGCTTTATTTTTACAATACGATAGCTGGATGTATTGCCGAATCCTTTAAGTTTTTTCATCACCTCGATATCACCATAGGCAGCACTGTTCCAGCCAGCAACATAAGCGCCATTAACCGGTTTAGATGCCAGTGGTGTATAATAACTGAATTCAGGGTTGCGCAATAGGTTATCAGCCGCGTTAGCATTGCCAGCCCCGCCGAGATAAATAATTGAAGTTAAACCCAACAGCAACATGGATACTAGATCTTTGTTCATGTTAATTCCCTTAATTTTTATTATACCACGTTAATTAGACGGTACTCGAAAAGGTTTTCTTGTTCGCTTAACACTGATAAACAACTTGATCGTTTGAGGTTGATCAGCATTTGCTTTTTGCGCTCGGAGATCGCCTGTTGAAAACCACGAAGTGAACCTACTGGTTTTCGATCTTTTCGAATGTCGTCTAATTAGACGGTACTCGAAAAGGGTATAACGCCCGTCACAGGTCACAGTTTTAGCGTGTTTTTTAGCGATTAATCCCCGCACCTAAATATGTAATAGTTTTGATAAACTATACTTAGGACTCACAAAAAAATAACTTGGAGTTTTTGAGTGAGTCCTTACCATTATGTAGGTGCTGGGTGAATGAGCTCAAAATCAGAAGATGCCGTCCAAAATCAAAAATCTGCCGTGGAGAGTTTTGAAATTGCCTCTGTAAATTTTTTTGAGACATGTCTGAAACCCCGCAACAAAATTTCAATTTTGAATTTCTACTCTGCTTTAGGTTTTTTAGTACGTCGCCCCGGTTTGCTCAGAATTTCCAGATAAAATGATTCGAGTGCTTTTGCTTCGGCTTCAGCAATGGATTCACCGATAGCGGACAGATGAATGTTTTTACTACTTGCTTCATCTGCCCCGAACCGGCAGTCAAAATCCCAGAAATCAACCCCTTCGGGCAGAGACTTGGCACGTTCTCTTTTAATATATTTTTTGACTTCATATTTGATGGCTTCAACCAGCCGCGGAACTTTAATCTTCGGGTGAACTAAACTAAACACTTTTTTCATATTAACTCCTATTGAGACAATAATTGCCTCTACTGTTATATTTAAACAAAATTCAATTAATAACATGGTATCATCGATAAGAGTTTTTTCAATCTAATAAAATTGTAATTTAGCTAGTATGTTCATTACATTGCGTGGTTTTCAACAGGCGACACTCGTAGAAGACGAAGTAAACGCCCTAAGTCCCATGGGGATTATCTGCCTATGCGTCTGGAAGTCGCAGGGTACTGTTTTAAGTTCCGGCAAAGCCGGTTATATTCAGGCAAAAAAAAAGAGAGCCGAAGCTCTCTTTTTCCTGGATGTAAGATTCTTGCTATTCCTGTTTGGGAGCACCAGCCAAGTTCCAGCTGGACTCAGTTACAGTCTCTATTCCATCATTCAGGACGAACCAGTCTTCCTGAGTTCTGCCAGAGTAACCTTTGACATGCATACCCTGAAAAAGGATATTACCATATTGGTCATGATTGCCGGTAGCATAAGTAGCACCCTGAGTATTTGGCATGTTTCTGCCAACGCTGGTCATATCAGCAACAAGAGCTGAATCAGAGTTGCCGTAGGTATCAGATGCACCAGTCATCAGGCCGGGAGCATAAGCATAACTACAAGTTCTGTCTATGCCGGTGAGATCAAGAGTTATTCCTTCTTCTGCCTGTCTGTCGGTGGTTGACGGACAGTTGTATATAGCCACGTCGGACAGGTAGTTATACTCAATCAGCAGGTTGAGGCCTTTTACTTTTTCATCCATCGGGTAAAGCGTTGAGGCGCCGGCTTCTTCAGTTGTTCCCCGAGGAAAAGTGTCCGTGTAATCACCAGCGTACATAAACATGGTGGTGCCGATCTGTTTCAGGTTACTTGTACAAGAGATACGGCGTGCTTTTTCACGAGCTGCATTCAGCGCGGGAAGGAGCATTCTGGCGAGGATCGCGATAATAGCGATGACGAGTTCGATGAGGGTAAATTGTCTACGTTTCATCTCAATTTTCCTTTCTTGTTAATTTAGCTCATAAATGTTAATTTTAAATTCCTATCCACTTGGTAAGGATAGTAAAGTGCTTGAATGAAATTAATAAATTAATTTTTGATTGTTCTTATGAGGATAGAATTTCTGCTGAAGTGGTTTATATTTGTAATACTTGAGAATTTTGTAATTACTTTGCGCTTATAAACGCTAAAATTGGAATAATAAATAATGGCTAAACTTAAAATATATTTTCTGGGTTCTGGGAATATCGCGGTGCCGGTACTGGATGAATTGGTTAACTCTAGTGAAATTGAATTAGTTGGCATCGGGACTCAACAGGATCGTCCTGCCGGACGTAAACGGCAGTTGCATCCCACGCCGGTTGGCGTCTATGCGGCTGAAAACAGTTTAAATATAGATAAACCGGCTTCGGTTAATGATCCGGAACTTGTTGCCGGGCTGCGGGAATTGGCACCTGATGTTATTTTGGTGATCTCTTATGGACAGTTGCTCAAATCAGATATTCTGGAGCTGCCGGAAATATCATGCCTCAATATTCATGCTTCATTGTTGCCTAAATATCGCGGTGCATCGCCGATTGTTCATGCTATCCTTAATCATGACAGCAGGACCGGTAACTGTTTTATGGAAATGGAAAAGGGGCTGGACACCGGACCGGTTTACCGAACTGTAGAATTGCCGCTTGACGGCATTGAATACGCGGATAGCCTGGAACTCGATCTGGGCAAATTGGCGGCTGACAGTGTAATTGAAACATTACTTGATATTGTGACCGGAAAACTGACTGCGGTTGAACAGGACAATAAACTGGCAACTGTGGTTGGTAAAATCCATAAAAATGACGGTATTATTGACTGGAGACATAAGGCTTCGCATATTGAAGCAATGGTGCGGGCATTCCACCCGTGGCCGGGGGCAACGTTTGAAATAAAGACATCGAAACGCAGTTTGAAACTAAAAATCACCGTCGCTAGAGTTCATCATGAAATATCCGGTAAGGCTGGTGAGGTTATTCAGGCTGATAAACAGGGATTGATTATCGCCTGTGGCAGCGGGGCTCTGGAAATATTGAAAGTTGTTCCGCAAGGCAAAAAAGAGATGCGCGGTGTAGAGTTCCTTAATGGCTGTCATTTAGCAGCAGGGACGATGCTGGTGAATCAGAGCTCGGTATAGCTGTCCTCCCCGTATGGCTTTTTCGCCGAAAAATCCTTGAGACGATTAAATTGCAAATCTATACTTGATTGTTGCTTGAAAGTTCAATTTGCATCTAAAACGTCAAGTGCCAGTTTGGGTCTGTCGAGCGCAGCGACTCCTGAAAGAACCAGGCATACTGGCGGGGACACGGACTTACGCCGGGCGACAGTAGGGGGCAACTCTTGATGAGAGTGTCCTGTCGCTGGTGCGACAACTGCCGACTTTATCAAAGCCTGGCACTACTAGAGCTTCGGCGCAGTCGGTTATGTTCAAACGTGTACGACAGGTGGAATATTTTGTTAACAGGTTGATAATTCAGCATTCAGCCATTAAGTTAATATTCATTGGTAGAAGAAATTTAAAATAGCCCCATTGGGTAAACCAGGAGGATTTAAATGAAATTCTTAATGAAATTTATTGCTGTAGTTGCTTTTATTGTTATCGGTTTTCTGGCAATTAAACTGCTATGGGCATGGACTGTTCCAGATCTGTTTCCAGGCGCAGTTGAACAAAACTTGGTTGCTGCTCATATTTCCTGGTTCACAGCCATTAAACTTTCCGTCTTTATGGGATTCCTCTACAGCTTCTCCGGTATTCGGCCCGGGAAAAAAGATGATTAAAAAACAGTGGTGTGCAATGCTAAATCTGTAATTTCTTGATATTGTGCGAAGTTTTGTGATAAAGAGCAATATTTTGAATAGCAGATGATTGTGCAACCCCATTCAGGGTTGAAATTTATGGTATCTGTTTACCACGGGTTAAACAATAATAGCCGTAGGTTTTAACCTATGGAAAATATCATCATTAGAGAACCAACCCCGAATGGGGTTGAACAAAAAAATGTTTAAGGTTCTAGAAAAAAATAGCTATCACAAATCTTCGCACATTAACTATCTAAAAACGAGTAAGAAGTATATTTTTATTGACTAAATTTCAAAGAAAATTATTTGAAATTAATATATACGGAGCGGAGAAAAGCCTTCAATTTCCACGATGCGGAAAATTCAAAAGGCTTTTCGAGTACCGTCTAATTATCTGTTTTCACCAGTTCACCAGCCCAGGTGCTGAGTGAGTTGTCTCTGGCTCCCATGATAATTATCGCGTCAGCAGCTCCTGCATGTTTGCTTAGATAGTTTTCTGCTTCCGTTCGGTCCGTGAAATATTGATAGTTGCTTGTGCCGCGTGAACTGTAATCTTCAATCACCTCTTGTGAGGTTGGTTTGAATGATGAGGTGCCGCCGGCGTAATACGGTGGCAGTAGTGCAAAAAGGTCATTATCGTGCAGGTTAATTTCCAGTGCCTTGAAAAGCTCATCACGCATAAAATCCAGCGGGGCGAAGCCGTGCGGCTGAAAAATGATAATTAACTTGCCTGAAATCGTTTCGCGTAGGGCGGAAAATCCGGCGACAATTTTTTCGACATTATGGGCATAGTCATCATATACTTTTGCGCCCGATACGAATTTGCCTGCATAGTCATTGCGACGCCATACTCCTGAAAATTTACTGATTTGCGGCAGAAATTGTTCCAGCGGTTTGTTGAGTAAATCCAGCATGGCGATAATCGCCAGAGCATTTGCCGCGCTGTGGATGCCCGGCATTGTGAGATCGATGGTGAATTTGTCGTTGATAACGGCTTTGATGCCGGTCGGTGAAGCTTGGTAGTCGCTTAGCAACCAGTCACAATCAGGCACGTCAGTCGAAAACGTTTTGATCTCAAGGTGATCGGCACAGCCGGGTTCAAGCATTTTATAGACCGACGCTTCCACCACTAAGCCATGTTTTACTCGACGAACGAAAGCACTGAACACTCTGATCAGTTCATCCTTTTTATAATGATCGGTGCCGATATTGAGCAAAATGGCATATTCAGGTTCGTAAGCCAACAGGCTTTTGTCGCTCTCATCAGCTTCAAAGACAAACAATCCTCCAGTGCCATGGTGATAGTTGCCTGCACTGTCCGGTGAACGGAAACGGTTAACCAGTCCGCCGGTTAGGAATGACGGATCTGCGTCGGCAAGAAATAGTGTTTCTGCCAGCCAGGCGGTAACGGTGGTTTTGCCGCAACTGCCGCTTACCGCGATCATTTTTCCCGTATTGGGCAGTTGCATTGCCGTCGCCAGGGCAGCTGAACGATGGACGCGTGGAATATCCGGTGCGATTATAAAGTCCGGATTATCAGCTTCGATTGCGGTTGAATAGATAATATAATCGGGTTGCAATTGGTCGCGGTATGAACCGTTCTGCTGGAAAAGTTTTATGCCCTGATTTTTCAGTGGCGCAAAAATTGTCTCATTTTCCGGCTGGTTGATGCCACGGTCACTGCCAGTGATGATGCAACCGGCAGTTTTAAGCATTTGTGCCAGACCACTCATACCGATACCGCCAATGCCGATAAAGTGTAACTTAGTGTTGGGCGAAAAATCAATTTTACAGTTGTTGTTCATGGATATTGTATCCTGATAATGTTGCTACTTTTGGCTGGAAATGGACGCAACGGACGCAACGGACGACTGAAGTATTTTCCAATTTCCAGCTTCTACTAACTTCTAGCTTCTAACTTCTAGCTTCTAGTTTCCAGTTTCCTCTTTGATTTCATAATCCGGTTTGATATTCATATAACGCAGGGAATACTCCGCGATATTTCTGAATGTCGGCGCGGCGACGACACCGCCGTAACTGCTGCCCTGTGGTTCATCAACTGTAACTAAGAGCACAAAGGCCGGTCTGTCAGCTGGAACAAAACCGACGAAGGTGGCAACATATTTACTATGAGAATAGTGTCCCTTGATTCTCTCTTTGGTCTTCGGATCATAATAGCTGTTAATCCATTTTTGGCTGGTGCCGGTTTTGCCCGCGACATAATAACCGTCGATTGCCGCTTTTTTAGCTGTACCCCCTTGCTGCGTGACCCTTTTCATCATGGCAATGATTTTGCGGTTGGTATCAGGATGACGATATATTTTAACTGGTTTGATTTGCGGTATTTTTACCGCCACGCCCAGCTCACGATGTTCCATTCGGTCAATAAGCCGCAGTTTTCTCAGACGTCCGCCATCTGCCAGCGCACAGTAGGCCCGGAGCAGTTGCAGTGGCGATACTGCGATGCCTTGTCCGATAGGGAATCTGGTTACCGACAGTTTATCCCATTTCGTCAATGGACGGAAAATTCCCCGCGTCTCATTTTTAAACTGAATACCGGTCTTACTGCCGAAACCAAATTTTCGCAGAATCATATTAAGTCGGCGTTCACCCATGGTTAAGGCGATTTTTGCCGTGCCGACATTGCTTGATACTTTAACGATTTCAGCAACGGACAAAAATTGAGTTTTAGGTGGATGTGAATCATGAAGCGTTGCTCCACCGTAATACCAGCGTCCCTTTTCACAGTCAAATTCTGTATTAGGGGTAACAACCCCATAATCAAGGGCACCTGCCACTACTACCGGCTTCATGGTTGATCCTGGTTCCAAGGTGTCTTCCGCTAAACGATTGCGCCAGGCTTGCGGATTCATGGTGCGCCGGTCATTAGGATTGAAAGTCGGACGTTGCGCTATAGCCAGAATATTGCCGGTCGACGGATCTGCCATAATAACACTGGCCGACTTGGGACGCCATTTTAACACAAGCTTATCAAGCTCTTCTTCAACGATGGCCTGTAGGGGTTCTCTGACAGTGAGATAAACGTCAAAGCCATCCTTGTGACGTTCCAAACCCCGATGTCCGTAGGGTAGCGGTTTGCCGTCACGGGAGCGTTCATAGGTGATTTTTGATGATGATGATGATATTTCCCGGTTGAGATATTTTTCAATGCCGAAAACTGCGGTTAATTTATCATCATGGCGATTAGTAAATCCGAGAATATTTGCCAGCATCTGATCTTTCGGATAGACCCGTTTGTAAGTATTGATAAATGTGATGCCGTGTATCCGGTTGGTCCTGACAATTTTTTTTAGTTTATTCGCAACATCCAGTGAGACCATTCTGGCGATTGGGGCATAACGGCGCGGCAGTTTTTTTATTGTCCCGTCCGGCATTACTTTATCACGTTCTTTATTCATTAATTTGCGATAGAGCTTATCCGGCGAGGTTTTAAGCAGTTTGGCAAATGCAATGGCTATTTTTCGGCAACGTAATTCATTGCCGATAATCGACGGATCCGCCTGGATGTCGACACATGGCGCATTCCCAACCAGCATACTGCCGCTGTAGTCGAATATTTCGCCGCGTTTGCCGGTTGTTTTGATGGTCGTGGTATATTGTTTCTGGGCTTTGGTAAACAGCTCTTCGTGGCGATATACCTGTAGATAATACATTCTTGCAGCGAGTGCCAGAAACAGCAACAGTACTAAACTGCCGACAAACTGGGTACGCACTTTTATTTCACTTTCGCTGCTCTGCATCGGCTACACCGTCATCAACTCTTTATCTTTTGCCTCGACACTTTTATCAATATCTTTGATGTAGCTATCGGTCATTTTCTGGATATCGTCCAGCATATCCCGCAGATCATCTTCGGTTATATCACTTGCCTTCTGGGCTTTTTTCGCGATATCATTGCTGTCACGGCGAATATTGCGAATAGCTACTTTTGCCTCTTCACCGCGATGTTTGACCTGTTTTACCAGAGTTGCACGACGTTCTTCGCTCAATTCCGGAATAGGCAGGCGCAGTAGTTTGCCGTCACTGACCGGCGAGATACCGACATCAGAAGCGATGATAGCTTTTTCAACATCTTTAACGGCTTGAGTATCCCATGGTTGGATAACAATCAGGCGTGGTTCCGGTACGGTAATGCCTGCCAGTTCTTTAAGCCTGGTTTGGGTTCCATAATAACTGATCATGATATTTTCAACCAGAGCCGGTGATGCTTTGCCGGTTCTGATTGAATTTAGATCATGTGCCATTGCATCTTCGGTCTTCATCATATGCTCTTCGGTATAATCCATTAAATCATCTATTGCAACACTCATGGCGTTTCTCCTTTAAATCTTTATCGTTATGGTTTACTTACGAGATAGCTGTTATATGAAACTTAGAGCATTCTCCATTTTTTTCAACCGCTAAAGATATTTTCATCATATCTTAAAATTTTTCTGTTTCAGTTTATAAATCGATAAATACGGATAAACTTCAGTTGACGGTTATTCTTATGGGGTATAACTTATAAGATTACAGATGAATAAACGAGTATAAATATAGGAAAATCAATTTACATGTCTATTATAGAACAATTTATTGCAGCTTATGGCGCGGAGCCGATCGTTTTATCACGCGCCCCGGGACGGCTTGAAATTCTCGGTAACCATACTGACTACAATGAAGGATTAACGCTCAGTGCAGCGGTTGAACAGGCGACTGAATTCGCTTTGCGCCCAGTTGACGGCAGAATTTGTACCATGCGTGATTTTCGCGATGGCAGTGTCGTTGAATTTAATCTCAATGAGATTGACAAACCGCGTCCCAAAGATTGGACGAACTATGTCAAAGGCGTCATCGTCGAGTTGCGTAAACGTGATATTGAGATACCGACATTTCAGGGTGCGATTCTCAGTACGGTGCCACTGTCGGCAGGTATGAGCAGTTCAGCCGCCCTCGAAGTCGCGGCATCTTTCGCGTTTGCTGAAGCCTTTGCTATTGATCTGCCGAAACCTGAATGGGCTAAGATAGGCCAGGCGGTCGAAAATGATTATCTTGGTGTGAATACAGGTTTACTGGATCAATTCAGTTCAATTTACGGCAAGAAAAACTCTTTGATTTTTTCTGATTTCAGAACTAATGAAGTGATAAAAAATGTTACTCTGCCTGAAGGTTATATGATTGTTGTCGCCAATTCGATGCATAAACATGATTTGGTCAGTTCTGATTATAATGTCCGGCGCCAGAGTTGTGAAAATGTTGCTGAAGCCATGGGGGCGAAGGACAGTACCATCGAAGCATTGCGGGATGTTTCACTTGAACAACTGGAGCAGGCAAAATCTTATCTTGATATTCAGGATTACCGTCGTGCTCTGCATGTGGTCGGTGAAAATGAACGGGTACTGAGTGGGATTGAATTGTTGGAAGCGGGTGATGTTGTCGCATTCGGGCAGTTATTGTTTGCTTCTCATTTGAGTTCAAGAGATAATTTTGCCAACAGCTGTCCGGAACTTGACTTTCTAGTTGAACAGGCTAAGTCAATTCCAGGTTGCCTCGGAGCACGGCTCAGTGGTGGCGGGTTCGGTGGAATTTCGATTCATCTGGTAAAAGTAGAAGAAGCTGATCGTTATTGTGAGCGCATTGCGGCCGCGTTTAAATTGCAGACCGGAATTGAGACTGAAATTATTCAATGTGCTATTGGTGCCGGAGCCACAGTGAAGGCTCTTTAGATGACAGGCATGAATACAACTTCTTTGTAGTACTGTTCCAGCGCAATGATTAATGGTAAGATGTGAACTTATAGGGCAAGTTTAACTGAAATATTGTTTACCTGCCAACATGTTTTGTTATATGCGTTGGGATAACAAATAATACTCAGAAATTGGAGGCTGATAGTTTTACGTTGAGCTGGGGCTCAGCGTTCCTGGGGGATGCTGGTCTGACGACCAGTGCTCCCAGCAAAAGTCAGACGAACGTCTGTAAAGGAGATATTTAGATGGGACGAGTAAAACTTACATTGCCGGAACAGTTTATTTTTACGACTGAAATTCTGGTTAGAATATCAGATGTCAATTATGGCGGGCATTTGGGGAATGATTCAGTATTGTCAATCATTCATGAAGCCCGAGTGCGTTTTTTAGCAGCTCATAATTACAGTGAACTTAATGTTTGTGGTGCCGGGCTTATTCAGTCAGATGCGGTAATTGTCTACAAAACTGAAGCATTCTATGGCGATATCATAACTGTAGATATTGCTCTCGGTGATTTTTCTGCTACCGGTTGTGATTTCTTTTTCCGCCTGACACGTCAGGCGGACGGTAAAGAGATTGTCCGGGCAAAAACTGGGATCGTCTTTTATGATTACGAGAAGAAGAAAATGTTACGAGTCCCCGCAGAATTCAAACAGCTGGCGTAGTCCGGTTGTTGCCTCACGCAAAAAAGACGACGCAGGAGCATTCGTCATACTGGCAACTATGCATTCAAGCACAACGAGTAAAAGTTATAGGATGGAGGTGATTGCAAAAGTCCAACATGAGCATGATTTTTGCTGTCTTTGGGCAAGTAGATTTTGGTAAAACTTTTATTATTGGGTAATTAATGGAAAAAAAGAGAAAAAGCACTAGTATTAATATTATACTTTTTTCACTTTTTAGTGCTGTTTATAATCCTAACATAGAGCTTGGAGATTGGTTATGAGTGATATTGATGTTAAAAATTTGGCCTTTTTTGCTGATATTGATGCAAACGATGCTGAGGCTATTCAGAAACTATTCTATGAAGAATCATTTCTGGCAGGTGATACGGTGTTTGCCGAAGGAGATGTCGGTGATATCCTTTATCTGATTGTTGATGGTTGTGTTCGCATCTCGACTAAAATCGGTGATGTGGAAAAAATTCTGGTTACCTTGCGCCGCGGGGCGGTTTTCGGTGAACTGGCTACAGTTGAAGAGGATTTCCGCAGTGCTACAGCCAAAGCTGTTGAGGATAGCAACATGCTGGCTATCAACCGGGCTGCATTTACTGAGATGCTCGAACAACATCCGGTTGCTGGCCGTAAAATATTGGGATTTGTCCTTGCCACCGTTACCGGACGTCTGAAAAACACCACTGAACTTTATCGTCAAGCGGTCGACTGGGGGTTGTCGATCAGCGGTATTCTTGAATTGAATTTTAATCAGTTGATTGCAAATAACATTAATATTCAGGTTGAATTGCAGAGTGGCAGAATTTTGAATGGAATTTTGCTGAAAGCTGATAGAGGGGTTAGCGGTTACGAGCTGTTGATTCGCAAAGCTGATGACCAGTTTGTCATTGTTCCCTATCATGCCGTAGTTTCGATCGAATTTGCAGATAAACGGCAGTTAGATGCTGACAAAGATAGTCCAAAAACAGTGTAGGGGTGTAATCATGGCTAAAATAGATAAGCTTTTAGAATTTATAGTTGAAAATGGTGCTTCTGATTTACATCTCTACAGTGATAATGTGCCGATGGTCAGGCTGGATGGTGATATCCGACAGCTGGATGGTGATGTCCTGAGCAGTGAAGAGGTCGACGCAATGATTAAAGAAATCATGCCGGAACATAATCAGGAAGAGTTCGCGGAATATTTTGATACTGATTTTGCCTACGCTTTGCCGGGAATAGGCCGTTTCAGGGTAAATGTTATGATGGATAATAACGGTATTGGTACGGTGTTGCGGCAGATACCGGAGATTATTCCATCGGCTGATCAGTTAAGTCTGTCGCCGGCGGTTCGCAAACTTTGTGAACTGAATAAAGGTCTGGTGCTGGTTACCGGTCCGACCGGTAGCGGGAAGTCAACGACTTTGGCGGCAATGATTGATTTGATTAATGAACAACGCACTGATCATATAATTACCATTGAAGATCCTATTGAATTTGTTCATAAGAATAAACAATGTGTAGTTAATCATCGTGAAATTAATCGTCATACCAAGAGCTTTAAACGTGCCTTGCGGGCGGCTTTGCGGGAAGATCCGGATATTGTGCTGATTGGAGAAATGCGTGACCTGGAAACTATGGAGATTGCGCTTGAGACTGCTGAAACGGGACATTTGGTATTCGGAACATTGCATACCAATACCGCGGCCAGTACGGTGGATCGGATTATTGACCAATTTCCTGCGGATCGTCAAGCGCAGATCAGAACCATGCTTAGTGATTCACTGAAAGGCGTGGTTTCTCAAACCCTGTTAAAGAAAAAAGGTGGGGGCAGGGTAGCGGCGATGGAAATTCTGGTTATTAATTCCGGGGTGGCAAATATTATTCGTGAGGGTAAGACTCATCAGATTATGTCGATGATGCAGACGGGTAAAAAATTTGGTATGCAGACCTTGAATGATGCATTAATGCAACTGGTTTCCGAGGACATTGTTGAGTCGCAAGAGGCAGCATTTAAGGCGGTCGATAAAGTTGGATTTGAGACAGCGATGCGGACCTATGGCTATGAAGTGTAAACGGGAGAACGGAATGAAAAATCAATATGTTAAAATCGTCTGTTTGATTCTATTCGTAACAACTTTGACCGTTAGCGGGAAGAGATCCCGCACAGGTTTTTACCGACCTAAAAGCTTTCGCTCAAAGCCCGGCAGTTTCAGTACCACTACTTCAAGTTCCACCAATTCAAGCTCAACCACCATGAGTTCAGTGAAAAGTACAGCTGGCGATTCCAAAGCGATTACGGAGCTATTGAATTTGCGTAAGAAAGATCCGACAAGTTCCATTATCAATGATCGTCTGGGGTGGTTATATTATCTGAGTGGAAAATACAGCCGTGCAGAATATTATTATAAGAAATCACTTAAATATAATGAGACAAATGTTGAAGCCAGGCTTGGGCTTTATTTCACCAGTATGGCAATCAAAGACTATAAAAAGGCTGAATCTTACTGTCGGCAAGTAATAAAAATTGATAAATTAAATTATTACGGCAATTTGTATCTGGTTTATGCGCAGATGGCACAGGCTAAATATAAACATGCTGAAATGGTCTGTAAAAAAATGCTGGCAGTTTACCCTTGTGATACAACGTTTATGGGATTGTTGAAATCTAATTATACCTACCAGAAAAAGAGCAAAAGCGCCCAGAAGATGCAAAACTATCTTGATCTGCTAAAATAGGCGCTTGGCACCCAATCATTTTTCGCGTTGTGAACAATCCAATTTATTTTGAGTGAGCTCTTATTGTACAGTTTTATTTCAAAATAACTGATACACAAGTGCATTCTTTTAGCTAGTTTACTGCGCCTATTTAAGCTCAACTGCGCAGCTCTTTAATAGCTTTTAGATCGCAAAACGGTATGAATCGGGAGTTTCCGTTCAGGTACTACTTAGGTAACACATAAAAGAATACGGATATAAAATGACAGGCACTGCCCAGTAAAACCAGGATGTGAAAGAGGGCATGGTTGAATTTTATTTTTTTGATACTGTATAGAATTGCTCCGGTGGTGTAGGCCATCCCACCGGCGATAAGCCAAAACAGGCCAGCTGGAGCTAAGTTGTTAATTAATGGCTTTATAGCAAAGATTATTATCCACCCCATGAACACATACATAAATGTTGAAAGTAATTTACATTTTCCGGTGAAAAATATTTTTAACATTATGCCGATGAAAGTAAGCGTCAATTAAGCAGAAATTGTGAAATTTTTTATTATGTTTTTTCCCATTTATGCGGAAGCAGGGTATGTAAATTTTCCTTTGGAGTATTATTGATCTTTCTCAAGGTATCTTCGAGGTAGG
>JAKIUY010000091.1 GCA_021647315.1 Victivallaceae bacterium | reverse complement strand
GGAACCTCTCTTGATTTTAGATCAAAAATCGTAACAAAAAAGGGGGGAGAAGCTTTTTTCTCGTTTTTTTGTTGATTTTAAGTAAGAAAACAGGTCTGTAACCATAGGTAAGGGTTGACAGAACCATAGCGATAACTGGGAGAAAAAAATGAAATTTTTAAATTTGCAGGTTCTCTGGCTGCTGCCGATTACGGTAGTTATTATGATCGCATTCTATTTCAGAGCAAAAATAGCCCGCAAAAAAGCGTTGCAAATACTATTGGGCGACCGTTCCGAAGATCAGAACTTTGTCCTGTTTTCGCCTTCGCGCCGTGCCTTGCGGTTTATGCTGCTGCTTGTTGCCGTTTGCG
Source organism: Victivallaceae bacterium (assembly GCA_021647315.1). Lineage (GTDB taxonomy): Bacteria > Verrucomicrobiota > Lentisphaeria > Victivallales > Victivallaceae > JAKIUY01. Next base: position 19,364 of record JAKIUY010000091.1, on the reverse strand, counting down.
GCCTGTTCCTGGCCGTCGCCCGCCCATATTGGGGATCGCATATTATTCCTTATGAAAATCGCGGTCGTGATTTGATGGTACTGTTTGATACCTCAAAAAGTATGTTATGCTCCGATATTCAACCGTCACGGCTGGAACATGCTAAATGGTTTATCCGGCAATTAGCCAGTGAAAATGAAACGGATCGTTTCGGGTTGGTTGCTTTTGCCGGAGACGCTTTTCTTGAATGTCCCTTAACTACAGATCGTACCAGTTTCTTCCAGTATGTCGATGAACTTGACACGATAACTATACCGGTTGGTGGCACAAATGTTCAGTTGGCCCTCGAAAAAGCACTGGATGCATTCAAAGCGGCTCAGGGCAATAACCGGGCAATCATCCTGGTAACTGACGGCGATGAATTGGATGGCGATAGTAAAAAAGTAATTGCGGAACTGAAAAAACGCGATATTCCGCTCTTTGTCGTTGGCGTCGGTGATCCGTTTGTTGCCAGTCCGATTCCGGTTAAACAAGGTGTAAATCCAGTATTCAAACGCGATAGCGAAGGTAAATTGGTCAAAACTCGGCTGAATGAACCATTATTGTCAAAACTTGCCGCCGGTACCGGTGGCATCTATCTGCGTTCAACCACTGCCGAAAGCGGGTTGTCAAAACTACTGAAAAGAATCGACCAGCTGATGCCTGAAGAACTCGAAGCGAGTAAACGCAGCCAGCCGATTGAACGTTTCTATTACCCCTTGATCGCCGCACTGATTCTATTATTGGTATGGGCGTTGATTTCTGAACGTAACTCATCCCGCAAACTTTCACTTGCAGCAATATTTGTGATTGGAATACTTCTTGCCAGCCAGAATAGTTTTGCCGCGCCAGCTAAACCGATAAGTGCCGGTGCCCAACCTGATCAAATACAATCAAAAACGGTAGAACAGGCTGAAAAAGCTCCTGAACCGCAACTGGATCCGATGCTTGAAGCAATCCGGGCTTATAATGCCGGCCGTGAACTGCAACTGAAAAAAGATGCCAAAGCAGTCGAAAAATATGAACAGGCGATTAATGTTTCGCCGGATTCCACAATCAGAGCCCGGGCTTATCGTAACCTCGGAGTCGCCAGTCATAACAAGGCCCGTGGTGAAGTAGGCAAAGGTCTGGGGCAGGTTAAGCAACAGAACCTTGACGGCGCCTTGAAACAGCTCGACGTTGCTAAATCAACGTTAAATCAGGCCGAAGAGATGTATGTTGAAGCTATGGCACTTGAAAATAACTCTGACCAAAGTAAATTGCTCGTAGTAAAAAAGGTTCAGCCAAAAGGTGCCAATGATAAGAGTAAGGTTAAACCTGCTCCGCAAACTGGATCAGCCGCGCTTAATCAACAGCTTTTGCTGCGTGACCGTACCATGATAGAAAAGCTGAAAAAACAGATTGAAGAGCTGAAAAAACAGCAGAAAAAAGCGCAGAAAAAAATGAAGCAGGCGCAAAAGCAGCAACAGAAAAAGAATAAAAAAGATCAAAAAAAGAAGCAAGATAAGAAAAAACAGGATCAGAAGAAAGAACAGCAGAAGAAAGAACAGAAAAAACAACAGCAGGAACAGCAAAAAGATCAAAACAAACAGCAGCAGAATAAAGACCAACAGAAAAAACAGGATAAACAGCAAAAGCAGGATCAAAAACAGCAGAACCAACAGGACAAAAAGCAAGATCAGCAACAGGATGCAGAAAAGTCCCTGAAGGATGCCCAACAGGCGGTTGATAAGTTGCAGGATGCAGCAAAGAAACTGCAACAGAAAAAATTGGAAGAGGCAGCAAAAAAAGCTGGCAAAGAGCTGGATAAAGCCCGTCAGGCACAACAGAAAGATCAGGGTGACAGTGCTGAAAACCACATCAAGAAAGCGATTGATGAATTGGACAAACAGCAAAAACAACAACAGAAAAAAAACAAATCTGATAAGAACAAAAATTCTAAGGACAAGAAAGACGACAAGCAGAAAAATAAAAATCAGGACAAAAAACAGGACAAAAAGCAGGACGGCCAGCAAGGTGACAAGAAACTGCCTAAACCGGAAGAAAAACAGGGTCAAGGTCAGCAGAAAAAGGAAAAAGAGATAGATCCACGCCAGGCCCGGGCAATAATGAAATTGATGGCCGGTAAAGAAAAAAATCTGCGTGACGCAATAAAAGCCTATCGTAAAAAAGTTTATGGTAATAAAAAAATTGAGAAGGACTGGTAACTTTATTTGATGCGAAGCATCTTTGGAGTGCGTAAATTATTTTGCGCTTTGATGTTGATTATTATAATGCTCATAGATGATTTAATCAGTCTTAGGGCATATTGGCCACCATGTAAAAAAGCGGTGAAAAATCACCGCACTCCAAAGAGCCTGTGGCTCAAAATATAAAGTACTGAGATAACAAAATCCAGGGTTCCCCCGGGAAAGGTGACATCAAGATGAAAAGAGTACTATTAACCATATTGCTACTGGCAACTATCTGCGTTGTCCAGGCAAATGATATTCAGATATCAATTAAACCAAATCCGGTTATTGCCGGTAGCCCCGCGCAATTGGTGATTTCTGCTGCCAGTAAAGATATTCCAAAAATTCAACAAGCTTTCCCAACCGTGAATCATATTCAGTGGCTTAACGGCAGTTCAAGTAGAATGTATAGAGTCAACGGTCGAATAACGTCATCTATTGCATATAGTTTTGTCGCCACCGAGACTGGCTCTTATACTATTCCGGCTTTTAACGTAAATATCAACGGCGGCAGGGCATTAACATCCCCAGTTTCGTTTAAGGTAATTGGTGCCGGAACAGTAAAAGCCACTGCCGCTGACGGCTCAAAACGCCCATTGAAAGATATGTTGTTCGCCAAGGCGGTTATTCTATCCGAAGGACGTGATTTTTATGTTGGCGAAGAAGTGCCGATTGAAATAAGACTTTATTTGATGCGTGGTCTGAATGCCAACCCGACGGCATGGCCGCAATTTAATGTGGATAATATCATTTTCCGTAACTACAAAAATAATCAGCAGGATAAACGGTTTGCGCAACCTACCCAAACTACAGAAAATATCAACGGGCGTATTTTTAATGTTTTGAAATTTCGTACCGCATTCCGTCCGATAGTTGCCGGCAAGCTGGATCTGGCAGCACGGATTGCGTGCGAAGTACAAGTTCCAGATCAACGCCGCCGTTCTCGATCATGGTTTGATGATGATTTTTTCAGCGGCCGTTCCCGCCGGCGGTTGAAACAGACGGTTAATGCTGCATTCCCTGAGATCAATATCAAACCTCTGCCTCCAGTCCCGGAGAATGTGCTGTCGCTTGGTTTGGTCGGCAATTGGTATGTGGATTTCGCAGTTATCGGCGATGAATTTAAAGTTGGTGAACCTTTTACCCTGAAAATAGAAATAAAAGGGATGGGGACGTTGGAAACCTTGACTGCACCGCGGCTGAAAATCCCCGGTTTCAGAATTTACCGTCCAGAAGTTGATAAAGGGCTGGTCACTGCGGTCGGCAGCAGTAAGGCCGTTGTCAAGTATGTTATTATTCCAACCAAATCTGGCGAAAAGAAACTGAACTTGTCATTCTCGATTTTTTCATGTCCAAAAGAAAAATATGAGATTTTCAAATGCGATGAACAACTGAAAATAGCTAAAGCTGATAATCCTAGTGTTACTAACGGCGGAATCTATATCGACTCAGGATCGCAGCAGAGTGATGAATCATACAAACCAGCGGCTAAAACCCCGCGTCCGGCTCCAGGATTACACTATCAGAAACGCAGCTTGACCGGAACAGTTGAACTACCGCTTTACCTGAATTATTTCTGGCTCTATCTGATAGTCGGACTAGGCGGTCCTTTGCTGCTGATTTTTGTCGAATCGCGTCAACGTCATCGGCAAAAGCTAATCAGTGATCCACTGCTGCAACGCAAACTGAAAGCTCAGTCAGAACGTGGCCGGGTAATTAAAGCAATCAATGCGGCAACGGATGACGAAATAGATAATGCCATCAACCAGACTGCGGTGCCCTATCTTAATGCTCTGTTGGGCTTGCCTCCTGGAACAACGGCTTCCGAACTGGCTGATAAAGTCAAATCGCCTGAATTGGCGAAATGTCTGAAAAGTACCGGACACTCAAGTTATATGCCGGGCGGTGACTCTATGAATAAAACTGAACTGAAAAAAACTTTGCTGAAAATATTGCGCAAAATGAGTGTTGTTGCACTGTTTTTTGTTCTGTCACTTAATACCTTTGCTACTGAAACAGAAAACAGACCGATAAAAACAGCAGTGCCGGTCGCAATTGCCAGTGACAGTCAAGCTCTGACGGCTTATGATAATGGTGATTTTCGTCAAACTGCAGAATATTATTATAATCAGCTGGAACATCAGGCACCGGATCCGGCTCTACTCTATAACCTGGGCAACTGTTTCAGTCGGCTTGAAGATTATCCGCGAGCCGCAGTCTGTTATGAACGCGCCAGATTGCTTGCGCCATCAGATAACGATATTCTGGAAAACCTCAACTATGTCAGGCGGAAACTATTTTTACCACAGCTCGGTAAAAGCTCTAATCCGATGGAATTGATTGTTAATGTGCGCAATCATCTCCGTCCTGACCAATGGCTTGCCCTGGCTGGTGTGGTATGGTTCATTATATTTGCCGCCATCGCATTCCGGCGGCGTTATTCACGCGCTAAATTTATCAGCCTATTGTTGTTCAGTACCCTGACTCTGGGGCTTATCGCTGTGGCTGCAATTAGTCAGTATTACTCTTCATACAGCAGTAATCAAGCTATAATTATTTCAAAAATGGCTAAACTATATTCTCTGCCTTCAGTTAAAAATGCTCGGGAAATATCTCGGGTCAGCGGTGGAACGCCGGTTAAAATATTGGAGAGGCGCATCGACTGGATATATATCCGTCATGATAACTGCGAAGGCTGGATTGCCGCAAAATCACTAGCCACAACCGCTCCAGGGACTAAATTATTCAGCCTACCCTGGAAAGAACCAAAGTAGCATAGGCGTCCCGGCTGTGTTTTACGCCCATCGGACGTACCCGCGTATTTTCTGAAAGAAAATTTATCTATTTTTTCAAATAAAAGCACAGGATATGGATTTTTCTTTTTTACTTTTTTGAACTTCATTCATTAACTGTTCAATTTTTTTATCCAATTGAGTGAGTTGTTGTTTAATTTCCGCAAGCTCATGTTGGGGCGGTTGGTTATCAGTACATGAGATTAGGAATAGCGAGCTAAGTGAAGCAACGACAAGTAGACTTAATGATTTCATCTGAAAATCCTCTTTGTAAAATTCACATCCCAAAAAATATTTAATAAAAGCTTGAATAACACAGATAGTTAAATAAGCAATTGCTGACTAAAAAGAGTTATCCTTAGTTTAGTATGAATATAACGGGCTTGCCTGGGATCGCAGGTGTCTAGCCCATATTTAAACGCTGGACTTATGCAGGGAATTACCGGCCGGAGTAATATTTTAAAGTGATTTACGCAAAGCAAGACACTCCCATCCTGATTTACTTAAGGGTTTTGAGATATTTCTAACAAGTAATTATAAATATCTTCATTTACGAATGAAAAATCTGCTCGAAGATTGAATTCATCTTTTTTATTATAAAAAACCACTCTCATTTTTTTTATTTTGAGCTGTCATTAGTTTGCAAGATAATCGTTGACTGCTTCGGCTAGTTTACGTCCGGTGTCGATGCCTCTGACGACGAGAGATGGTCCTGAAACAATATCTCCTGCCGCAAATATACCGTCAACCGCGCTCATGCCGTTAGCATCAGTCGCAATATTGCCCCGGTTATCGTAAGCAAGTCCGGCAGCGTCATACATCGCTTTATCGGCAGGTCCTATAAAACCCATTGCGAGTAAAATCAGGTCAGCTTCAATTACGAATTCACTGCCGGCAACTTCACTGAGTTTGCCCGGCAGACCATTATTCATGCTCCATTCAACTTCGATAGCATTGATCTGTTCAACTTTATCATTTCCAGAAAAACTTTTTGAGGCGATATTCCAACGCCGTTCACAACCCTCTTTGTGACTGCTGGAGGTGCGCAGTTGATATGGCCATTGTGGCCATGGGGTTGCTTCGGGACGCTCTTCAGGTGGTTTCGGCATAATTTCAATCTGCATAACCGACGCTGCGCCCTGACGAATCGAGGTACCGACGCAGTCGGAACCGGTATCGCCGCCACCGATAACCACAACTTTTTTGCCAGTCGCCAGAATTTCATCACCTTTGATAATTTCGTCGGAATTGCGGCAATTCTGCTGGTGAAGGAAGTCCATAGCGAAATGAATCCCGTTCAGTTCACGTCCCGGAATTGGCAGATCACGTGGTGCGCCTGAACCGCCGCAGAGGCATACTGCATCAAATTTGCGTTGCAGCAGATCAAGTGACATATCGGTGCCGATAGCGACACCGGTTTCAAATTTTACCCCTTCGGCACTCATCAGATCAACACGGCGCTGAACAATTTTCTTCGCCAATTTAAAATCAGGGATGCCGTAACGTAACAGACCACCAGCATAGTTATCGCGTTCAAACAGTGTCACTGTATGTCCCTGTTTATTAAGACGGTTGGCAACGGCCATACCGGCCGGGCCGGAACCGACAACCGCAACTTTTTTACCCGTTCGGATAATCGGTTGTTCAGGTTTAATCCAACCGGCTTCGAAACCTTTTTCGATAATAGCCAGTTCAATCTGCCGAATGGTTACCGGACTGCAGTTGAGTCCGGCTGTACAGGCTGTTTCACACGGCGCAGGACAAATTCGACCGGTGAATTCAGGAAAATCATTGGTTGAAAGCAGAATATCCAGTGCTGCCTGCCAATGCCCCTGAACAACCAGTTCATTAAATTCAGGAATGACATTGCAGAGCGGGCAGCCACTGCCGTGACAGAATGGAATACCGCAATCCATGCAGCGTTCCGCCTGTTTCAGTATATCTTCCGGAGCCAGATAGAGAAAGTTCTCGACCTCTTCGAAATCTTTAATTCTGTTTTCGGCAGGCCGATAGGTCGGTTCCTGACGTTCTATTTCAATAAATCCTCTGGGATTAGACATTTTTATATTTACCTTATTTTTTATTCATTTTAGTCAGACATATCGGACATATTTCATAATCCGTGATTCGTAATTTATCAATATTCTCTGGCTTCACGTTCGACTGCTTCATCTTCTTTCAGCATCTGTCCCAGTACTTTACGGTATTCGACCGGGAATACTTTGACGAACATTGGTCGGCACTCTTCCCAGTGGTTGAGAATATATTCAGCCTTAGTGCTGCCGGTATATTGGAGATGTTCACGGAGCATAGTTTTCAGCTCGGCAATATCCGCATCATTTTTCAGAGGTTCCAAGTCAATCATGCTCAGGTTGCAATGCTGGTCAAAATCATTGCGTTCATCATAAACATAAGCGAGACCGCCACTCATTCCAGCCCCGAAGTTGACACCAGTACGTCCAAGCACTACAACCCGGCCACCAGTCATATATTCGCAACAGTGATCGCCGACCGCTTCGACAACGGTCCGCGCTCCGCTATTACGGATGGCGAACCGTTCACCGGCCTGACCACCGACAAACAGTTTACCGTCGGTCGCCCCGTAGAGCACCACATTTCCGACAATCATATTATCTTCAGGTTTGAACCCGCTGATTTCAGGGGCTTTAAGAATAATATTTCCGCCGGAAAGTCCTTTCCCGACATAATCATTAGCCTCCCCAATCATCTTAAATGTTACTCCGTGAGCCAGGAATGCACCGAAGCTCTGACCGGCACAGCCGGTGAAGTTAACGGTAATTGTTTCGTCCGGCAGTCCGGCATTGCCATATTTTTTAGCAATCATGCTTGATAGCATGGTTCCGGCGGTGCGGTCAACATTGGAAATAGTAATATCCATGCTGGTTGACTCACCGGTTTCAACCGCTTCAGCCAATTCAGCGATTAATTTCAAATCAAAAGCTTTATCTATACCATGATCCTGTTCAATGCTCTGTTTTACTGGTAAAGTTTTATCTTCGATTCCAGCAAAAATGCCGGAGAAATCCAGATTCTTAGTTTTCCAGAAATCAATGGCGTCATTCATTTCAAGCAACTCACTGTGTCCAATAATATCATCCAGGCTCCTAAATCCGAGCTCGGCGAGGTATTCTCGCACCTCTTCAGCAATAAACAGCATAAAATTCTGCACATATTCCGGTTTGCCTTTGAATAGCTTGCGCAGTTCCGGATCCTGAGTTGCCACGCCGACCGGACAGGTATTTGAATGGCACTGACGCATCATGACGCAGCCCAGAGTTACCAGTACAGTGGTGGCAAATCCGAACTCTTCAGCACCGAGAATCGCACCGATGATAACATCGCGTCCGGTTTTAAGCTGACCATCCACCTGAACCCTAATTCGGTCACGCAGACCATTCAGAACCAGCGTCTGCTGTGTTTCAGCCAAACCTAATTCCCATGGCAACCCTGCATGTTTAATCGAGGTCAGCGGTGACGCTCCAGTTCCGCCATCGTGTCCGCTGATCAAAACCATATCGGCATGGCCTTTCGCGACTCCGGCCGCAACCGTTCCGACGCCGACTTCAGAAACCAGTTTTACGGAAATCCTGGCTTCGGTATTCGCATTTTTCAGGTCATAAATCAACTGTGCCAAATCTTCAATCGAATAAATATCGTGATGTGGCGGGGGAGAAATAAGGGTGACTCCCGGAGTCGAATGGCGTACCCGGGCAATTTCTGCATTAACTTTATGGCCCGGCAACTGACCACCTTCACCGGGTTTCGCACCTTGAGATACTTTGATCTGCAACTCTCTGGAGTTGGCGAGATATTCAGCGGTAACACCGAAACGACCGCTGGCAATCTGCTTAATAGCACTGCATTTACTGTCGTTATTAGCTAATCTTTTGAAGCGTTCAGGGTCTTCACCACCTTCACCGCTATTACTCATTCCGCCCAGGCGGTTCATTGCAATCGCAATTGCTTCATGGGCTTCCTTACTGATTGAGCCGAATGACATGGCACCGGTAACAAACCGTTTGACAATTTCTGCTGCCGGTTCAACCTCTGCCAGTGGGATTGACTGCCGTTGTTTAAACTTGAACAGACCGCGCAGGGTACAGAGATGACGTTCCTGATTATTGATAAATTTACTGTACTCACGATAGGCCGCGCCATCACTGTTTCTGACTGCCAGCTGCAGTTTAGTAATGGTTTCCGGTGTCCATAGATGTTTTTCACCGTTATTACGGAAATTATAGCTGCCGCCGGTAGCCAACAGTTTAGCATCAAACGCGGGCATTGTGGCATTTCTATAACGTTCTTCTGTCTCACGGGCAATCTCTTCAAGACCAATGCCGCCGATACGTGATGCAGTACCTGAGAAAAATTCATTGACCACAGCTGTATCCAGTCCAATAGCTTCGAATACTTGCGCCCCGCGATAACTGCGCAGGGTAGAAATACCCATCTTCGACATAACTTTGCAAATACCTTTGCAGACGGCTTTGATATAGTTCTCCATCGCGGCAGTTGTGCTTTGTTGAACATCATGATTTGTATCGGTAATATTAACAATTGTTTCCAGTGCCAGGTATGGGTTCACTGCGGTGGCTCCATAGCCGAAAAGCAGGACAAAATGCATAATTTCCCGAGCATCACCGGTTTCAACCACGACACCTGCGCTGGTTCGCAAACCACAGTTAATTAAGTGATGATTGACTGCAGCTACCGCCAGTAAGGCCGGAATCGGTGATTGGCCGACCGGCAGATTCTTATCACTCAGAATTAATACACTATGTCCGTTACGGACAGATTGTTCCGCTATTTTAGTCAATTTATCCAGAGCGGGACGCAGATGAATGCCGTCATCGCCTGAATTAAAGCCGATCGGCAGAGTTGTAGCCCGGAACATCTTATCTTCGGACGAACGCAACCGTTCCAGATCTTCATTGGTAATAATCGGATTCTTCAATTTCACCAGTTTGGCATGGCGGGGTTTTTCATCCAACACATTACTCTGATTGCCAATGAATGTCATCAGGCTCATGACCAACTCTTCACGAATCGGGTCAATTGCCGGATTAGTCACCTGCGCGAACAGCTGTTTAAAATAACAGTAGAGCAGTTGAGGTTTTTCTGATAATATCGCCAACGCGGCATCATTGCCCATTGAACCGGTCGCCTCACTGCCGGTCATCGCCATTGGTTTCAAAATAATATTGATATCTTCACGGGTATAGCCGAACAGACGCTGCCGCATCATCAGACTATTTCCATCAACTTTAGCTGGTACTACGGAATCAAACAGACCATGCAGGGAAATTTTATTCTCTTCCACCCAACGACGATATGGCTGCCAGCGGGACACTTTATTTTTGACTTCGGCATCAAACATTACTCTGCCCTGTTCGAGATCAACATAAAGAATTTGCCCCGGACCGAGGCGCCCTTTGCTTTTTACCGCTTCCGGTTCAATATCCAATACGCCTGTTTCCGAAGCGAGAACAATAAAATTATCTTTGGTAATAGTATAGCGTACCGGTCGCAGTCCGTTACGATCCAGCAGTGCACCAACCGCCCGCCCATCAGAGAATGCCAATGCTGCCGGACCATCCCAAGGTTCCATCAGTCCCGCATGGTATTCAAAAAAACCGCGCAGGTCTTTACCTAGATGATATGCATCACCCCAGGCCTGTGGAACCAGCATCATCATGGCATGCGGCAGCGAACGGCCACAGGAGAAGAACAGTTCAAGGGCGTTATCAAGACAGGCAGAGTCACTCTGTCCTTCCTGGATAATCGGTAACAGTTTAGTTATATCATCACCGAAAACCTTGGAAACAAAAGATTTTTCCCGTGCCTTCATCTGATTGACATTGCCGCGTAACGTATTGATTTCCCCGTTATGAGCCAGATAGCGGAACGGTTGCGCCAACGGCCAGGTCGGAAAAGTATTGGTACTGTAACGCTGGTGGACAATTGCCAGCGCGCTCTGCATCTCTTCATCGACCAGATCGGGATAAAATTTCGGCACCTGCGGCGCCATCAACAGACCTTTGTAAACAATAACCCGACATGAGAGGCTGACAATATAGAAAGCATCTCCGGCATCGGTTTCGGCGGCGACTGCTTTGCCTATCAGGCGACGAAGAATATAAAGTTTACGTTCAACGGCATCATCGACCTCGCCACCGTCATTGACATCGACAAAAAACTGAGAGATAACCGGGCAGCTCGAACGGGCTACATGACCGAGAGCACTTTCATCAACCGGAACATCCCGCCACCCGAGCAAGCGATGGTTTTCAGCTGTAATCTGGGCTTCAACCAATTCAGTACACTTCTGGCGTAATACCTCATCTTTAGGCATAAAGACCATGCCGACGCCATACTTACCGGCTTCCGGCAACTCAAATCCAAGCTCAGCATTGTTCCTGAAAAACAGATCAGGCAACTGCATCAGAATGCCCGCGCCATCCCCGGTATCCGGGTCCCCACCCGCTGCCCCGCGATGAAGCAGACGACGCAGGATTTCAATGCCCTGTTCGACTATTTTATGGGATTTTTCCCCGTCAATATTAGCGACCAAACCGACCCCGCAGGCATCATGTTCATTTTTAAAATCATAAAGTCCCTGTGGATCAGGACGTTGTTTTTTATTATCAAACATAGCTATATTTCCTTTAAAAATTAAAATTTTATATATTAAGCATATAAGGTTGTAACATTTTTTATGCCAACTTAATGTATGATTAAGCATCCTGCTTAATTTTACCAGTGTAATATAGGCGTCCCGGCTATGTTTTTCTCACTCAACACTCAACGTTGCGAAAACGATTTTAATTAACCTGTCCCTTTATGATGCAATTCCGTAGGTGTTAATTAACCTGTCCCTTTATGATGCAATTCCGTAGGTGCGACTCAATTTTATGTGATTCACTCCTACGGAGTTATAAATTTTTTTATATTTGACCACGGGTTATCACCTGGGGCTACTTTTACCTCATCCCTACGGGATTTTTCTTACAATTGCACCTCAAATTTATTTAGCATTGAACAGCCCTGGTGCGGAGTCAATTGTTTTTTATGCTGAAAACTAAACACCGTTGGATGCTAGTGTAACGTCTACTTAGGATTTTACTAGTGTCGTCCGGCGTAAGTTCGTGACCCACCCTTCTTTAATTAGATCTTATTTGAAACAGGTTTACGGTTTATTAAAATCAGTTGGTAAATATTGGCATTTGAGGTTGACCAACGTTTGCTTTTTGCGCTCGGAGATCGCCTGTTGCAAACCACGGAGTGAACCTACTGGCTTTTCGCGACCCCCCTGTATGGCTTTTTCGCCGGAAAAGCCTTGAGACGGTTAGATTGCAAATCTATACTCGATTGCTGCTTGAAAGTCCAATTTGCATCTAAAACGCCAAGTGGCAGTTTTGGCAAAACAGGCCTACTGGCTGGGGGGCACGAACTTATGCTAGGTAGACGCTGCTCGAAAAGGTTTTCGGAATACCGAAACCTTTTCAAACATCGTCTGTACCTCAAAATTAAAATTTTGCGGCTGTTTTTTTAGAAATGTTTTAGTTTAAAAATATACTTCTCATGTTATTATTATCAATAACTACTTAAAAACGAGTAAGAAGCATGCTTTTATGGACTAAATTTCAAAGAATTTTCTTTTAAATTAATACAAACGGAGCGGAGAAAAGCCTCTAATTTCCGTGCTGCGGAAAATTCAAAAGGCTTTTTGAGTACTGCCTAGGTAAACAAGCGGGGATGTCAAAATTAGAAAAGCAACAAATATGTTACAATAGACTGTTACATATTTGTGCCCAGGACATTTTTGTAATACAATGTTAAGTTACTTAACATTGTTAATAATTCAGAACCGCTAAGGCAATGTTTAATGAAACATCGGGTTTATTAACAAAATAAAAGCAATCCGTTAAACATCCGTTACTTTGAATATTCTTTTATCAGATATCTTTGGCGCTGGCGATTGAAGCGGTTGAGTTCTGTCTGCCAGGTTGCGGCAATTTTGCGGTAATCATAACCACGTTTAATCATTGAGCTGACTTTTGCGGTTCCCATTGCCTTGTCGAATTTTTTCCGTGCGGCCTGCGGCCAGTCATAATTGCGGTAAGTTTTCTGTAAATAGCAGAGAATGGCGACGGCGGTTTTAATTGGTTTTATTTTCGCAACATCCAGAACATGAATTTGAACACCATGCAGGCTTTTACCTTTGGAACCACCGCTGAATGGTTTATAGTGAATTTCGCGGAATTTTATGCCTGGCAAACGCAATGCATTAAGGGCAGCACTCATTGCCGGAGCCTTGATCCAAGTGGCGGCAACGACTTGGAACGGTAAATTATAACCGGTACCGATATCAACCCAGCCCAGTTCGCCAATGGAACCGGTAATGGAAAAGCAGCAGGCGGCCTGAGCTGACGGCACCATCGGCGAGGTCGGTACCCACGGCAGTCCAGTCTGTTCCCAATTCATGCCACGTCTATAGTTAAGCATCGGCACCACTGTCAACCGGCAATTTATTTTGAAGCGCCCCTTTAACATCCTGGCAAGTTCGCCGACCGTCATGCCGTACACATAGGGAACTGGATAAAGGGCTATGAACGATTTGTATTTTTCTTCTCGAATTGGACCGTCAATGCTTTTTGCCCCGAGCGGGTTGGGGACATCAAGGACAATAACCTGTTTACCAGCCTCGGCGGCGGCACTCATACATTCAGCCAGATGCCAGATATAGGTATAGGGGCGACCGCCGACATCCTGGATATTGTAGATTAGAATATCAACCTTATTCAGTGAACCTGCCGGAGGGCGATGGTCTTTGCCGCCGTAGAGTGAATAGATTGGCAGGCCGGTGTTCGGGTCGCGTCCGGTGCGGAATTTTTCTCCGGCGGTAACATTGCCGCGGATACCGTGTTCCGGCGCAAACAGTGCCACTAGGTTAATTCTGGGATCCCGTTTAAAAATATCGGCGGTAGAATTGAGTTGTCCGTCAACTCCGGTGGGATTAGTAATCAAGCCGACCCGTTTACCGCGAACGATATTAGTATAGTATTTCATAAATATTTCAATTCCGGTATAGACCCGTGCTTCAAGCAGGTTTCCAGCTGTCATAATTCCAACTCCCACCAGTAGAATAATAATTTTTTTATAATAATTTTTCATAAGTTTATTTAAGATGGAAATAGCCGTCGAAATATTTCATTCTGGATGGTGAACGTAATTTTTCAAGGGTTTTTATTTCGATCTGCCTGATCCGTTCCCGGGTAAGGTCAAAATTCTCGCTGACTTCAACCAGTGTTTTAGGTTCATTCCCCAGCAATCCAAAGCGTAGAATTATAATTTGCTGCTCTTTTTCCGACAGGGTATTCAGAGCTTCATAAAGTTTCTCACGGACAACTTTAGCAGCGACTTCTTCAATCGGGTCACCTTCGTCGTCCCGTGAAAGAATATCTTCAAGTACTGATTTTTCATCTTCACCACCAATTGGCGCCTGAAGTGAAATTGGCTGCCGTGCCATTTTGCGCATAGCGCTGATTCTGGCCGGAGGAACTTCAAGTGCCATTGCCAGCTCTTCAGTTGTCGGTTCACGCCCCTCTTCCTGAATAAAGCGTTGCTCAATATTGTTCATGGCATTAATCGTATTAATCATATGACCGGGTATTCTGATTATTCTGGACTGTTCACTGATAGCTCTAGTGATAGTCTGTTTTATCCACCATGAACCATAAGTGCTGAATTTATTGCCCAGTTTGTAATCAAATTTTTCAAGAGCCCGCATTAATCCCAGGTTGCCCTCCTGGATAAGGTCGGTAAACGGTAAGCCGCGATTGCGATATCTTTTTGCGATACTGACCACCAGCCGCAAATTAGCTTCAAGCATTACATGGCGTACCTTGTGAATTTCAGTGTGAGCTTTTTCAACCTTTTCTATTGCGGGAAAAAGTTCACTGTTCGGAATAAGGAATTTTTCTTCAACGAACTGTTTTTTGTCGTCAGGCAGCGCATTCAGGCTTTCAGCACTTAGTTTATCAGGATTACAACCGGAAAATTTTATATGCTGTCTTATAACTTCATACCATTCCTGGAGGCGGTCGTAAACCACCGGATATTCTGTCAGCAAATCAACTATTCGACTGCGAATTCCGGCGGCATCGTGATAGTTATTTTCCGCGGAAGCATTTATCTCTTTTTCCATCGCTATAATCTTGTCACGCCATTCATCCAATGATTTGTCGTCTTTTTTGCCTGTTTTCATTATCGAAGGTAAAAAATGAGAGGATATTCTACTTGCTGTATTATCATCAAGCAGTTTAAGGTGTTCGCTGATAATAAAACCGAACTGATAAAGGGTGTAGCGGAATTTTTCTATTGCCTGATCTATTTGAGCCAGTATTGCGAGCTGTTCTTCCTGGGTCAACAGATCGCTTTTAGCTATCTGTCGCATGTAAATCTGCAATGAGTCAGATGATTCGCTAAGTCTGCTGGAATCTATTTCCTGCCTGCCAGTTTCAGAAGCAAGCTTGTCGGCTTTTGTGATATTTTTTCGCTGTTGTTTTACCATAAAATTATAGCTCGTAGCGGACTGTCGCTTCGGTTAAAATACGGTTATAGAGCAATTTCTTCATGTGCAATAATTACTGTCTGTAAAAGATTAATCTACAGTATTCCTGATAAAAATCAAATAAAATCGCACTATTCCACCTCTTTTTCCCCGCTGTTTTCCTGTTCGGCAGGATAAATACAAGATTCTCTCCCAGCCTGACTATTAGGTCAAGATATTATGACTTAGGCTCTAACTTCATAATTCCTGATCTATTTGAATATTTAAGCTCAAATAGCAAAGATATGCGGAAATAGAAATTGATACCTTTTATTCGCCCCGCGCCTAAATGACGTACTACTTGAACTCTATTTAGGTGCGGGGCTCCCGCCTTGAGTGTAGATAATATGAGCTAGTCCCGTTTTATTTAGCGGGTTGTCACTTTGCAAAAAGTATTCCCAAAGTCATATTTTTTCATTTTAATTTATTAACTTACAAAACAAAGGAAAAGCTCATCTTATTAAACATTAACGCAATTACGTATGAAAGTCAACTGTCAAACCACCTTGCCGTAGGAATTGATCAAGGAGATACTGAGTTACGCCGATTAGCAATTCAATTAGCCTGGCTGTGGTATCACTGGCAGCCGGATTCTGAAATAACCAAAAAATGGTCGAAGCAGCTAAAACAGAAAGGACGGCTCGGATTCGGCATAAAACGTTCGTCGTACCTCCTCACTCTTTATTCCGATTCAGCTTGATATTCAGTTGCTTCCCTGGCGGAATGCTTTGCCAGAGGGCATAATTTTAAACAGAAGGAACAGATAATATAAGAAATGTTCAATAGCTAAGGAAGTTCACCCTGATAATTAGCTCTTGATTCATTTAATAGCTGATCGACAATTCATGTAGAATAGGAACCTGCATTTTCGTGAACCGAATAGGTTAAAATATATACCGGGAAATGACTACACCCGGATATCGATAGAAGGCTGGAACTCTCGGATGCGTCTGAGAACACTCCGTGAAACACGAAAAACTTAACATTGAAGATTTATTTAATAAAAATAATCATTACTCTTTTAACATTAATGGATTAAGAGGTATTGTGTCTTTATTTATCAAAATAAGGAATGGGATTTTATTGCAAAAAAAATCGAGAAAAACAGGCTCATAGAAGGAAATTGTATTTTGAGGGAAAAGAAAACCACGAAGACATCAAGACACAAAGATTTTTTTTTCTCGTATCTCTGTGGCTTTGTGGTTTGCAAACTAAAAGTTCCGGCGCAGCCGGTTATGTTCTAGTAATTTTTTAATGAGACAAATTTCAGTGCAAGGTTGTTTGATTTTAATTTTTTATTTCGTGGTTACCTGAAATTCAGCGGCATTGTATGAACTTCTGACGAGCGGAGCACTGGCGACAAATTTAAAGCCTTCCTGCAAAGCAAGCTCTTTCCAATGCGCAAATGTTTCTGGGGTGACATAACGGTCAAGCACCCAATGTTCACCGGTCGGCGGCAGATATTGACCAATGGTCAGGATTGAAACTCCAGCCCGGTGTAGATCACGGATTGCAGTAACAACCTCTTCGTCGCATTCACCCATGCCGACCATAAGTCCGGATTTTACCGGAATTTCCGTGCCACCAATTTCAGCGGCATTGCGCAGAACCTGCAAAGAATGTTCATAGTTGGCTTTACTGCGAATCTGTTTTGACAAACGCTGAACGGTTTCCAGGTTATGATTGAATACCGTTGGTTTAGCATCAAGAACGGTTTTTAACGCATTGAGATCTACATTAAAATCAGGTGTTAGCACTTCGATGCCGATGTTCGGTAAGGCGTTGCGCAGTGCCGTAATAACGGCAGCAAAGTGTGCCGCGCCGCCGTCCGGCAGATCATCACGGGTAACACTGGTCACTACCACATATTTGAGTTCCATAGCCTTGGCGGCTTCAGCGATTCTTTGTGGTTCATCCGCTTCAAGTTTGGCTGGTGAACAGTTGTTGTCAACGGCACAGAATTTACAGTTCCTAGTACATTCATTGCCCATAATCATAAAGGTAGCGGTTTTGCGATGCCAGCACTCACCAAGGTTGGGGCATCTGGCACTGGAACAGACGGTATTGAGTTGAAGCCGGTCAAGAAT
The DNA here is from genome assembly GCA_021647315.1 of Victivallaceae bacterium. Classification (GTDB taxonomy): domain Bacteria; phylum Verrucomicrobiota; class Lentisphaeria; order Victivallales; family Victivallaceae; genus JAKIUY01. The sequence goes on along the minus strand of JAKIUY010000091.1, from coordinate 1,603 downwards.
GCCAGCCACTTCATCGCGACCGGTTCCACACCCGACTTTTACTCTGATCCACGGTGGAAGTTTAGGTCGTGATTGTTTAAGATTATTTTTCATATAGTGATTTATTCAGGCTGCGAGATCACCAGGCAGGCGTTGGAACCACCGAAAGCAAAGCTGTTACTGATCGCATGCTGGATATTAACATTTTCCCGCAATTCGGTCACCAAATCGGCTCCGGCAAATTCATCTTCAGGATTGTCAAGGTTGATTGACGGACAGATAAAGCTTTTTTCCATCATCATCGTCGTAAAAATAACTTCAGCAGCACCGGTGGCACCAATCATGTGCCCGGTCATTGATTTAGTACTGTTGATGGCCGGGTGTAAACCAAAAGCTTCCTTGATGGCTTTCATCTCTATCGGATCTCCTATAGGAGTTGCCGTACCGTGGGTGTTGATATAGGTAATATCCGCCGGAGTAAGACCGGCATTTTCAACCGCCTCACGCATTGCGGCAGCACTGGCTGAGACATTCGGCTGCACCATATCAGCGGCATTACTGTTGGCCGCCCAACCGGAAATTACACCTTTGGAAGTGATGCCACGTTTTTTGGCATGCTCTTCAGATTCCAGCACCAGATAACCGGCACCTTCAGCAATAACAAAGCCATCCCGATTGCGGTCAAACGGCCGGCTGGAAATTTCAGGTGTATCATTATATGCGGTAGATAAAGCTCTGATACTGTTAAAACCCAGAGCCTGAACCCAGTTGAGTTCGTCTGAACCACCGGCAATAACCACATCATAAAGGCCGTACTTAATCAGTCTGGTTGCGACAATCAGGGCATAGGCACTGCTGGCGCAAGCTGAACTAATATCATAATTTTCACCGGTAATACCTAGTAACAGCGAGATATTGGCAACAGCGGAAGAAACCATCACCCGTGGAACTACGCATGGGGAAACTTTACGGACTTTTTTTGAGTCATAAAAAGCTTTTGCAGTATTGTAAACCTCTTCATAGTTACTGCCGGCAGTTCCGCCGATAACTCCGACTTTACAGCTATGCAGGTCATCAAGGCTCAATTTCGCCTCGGTTATGGCCTCTTCAACCGCCGCCAGTGCTGTTCTAGCATTATTCGGCATAAAACGCTTTTCCTTGGCTCCATAGAGCGAACATGGTGGATTTGAGTCACAGAAGCCGCCGACAAGACTATTCAGCCCCCGTTCTTCCCAGTCCGCGATTCTGGTGATCCCGGAGATTCCGTTGCGTAATGCTGTTTCGTTGACCGCTAGACCATTCCCCAGTGGAGTGATTAAGCCCCTGCCTGAAATTATAACTTTATTCATCAGCCTGCCTGTGCCTTTATTTTTTATTGCTTATTTATGGCTGATGATCTGCCACTTGTTATGATAGATAAAGATATAATATAATTTAATTGAACGTTTTTCCAAACGAGACAGTCGAGAAACTCTGTTTTTACTGATGACTCGTGCAAAATAGGAAAAAATTGAATATCCAATATCGCACACGGAATATCCAACAGATGAAGTGAAGAAAAAAACTTTGAAATTGAAAATTGAGCATTGGGAATTGAATATTAGTTGAAAATATTGAGAATTTG
>JAKIUY010000090.1 GCA_021647315.1 Victivallaceae bacterium | reverse complement strand
GCGGTGTTTACTATCATAGGGTTCCTCCATTGTTAAGTTTTTGAGATTATTTAACTTAATGGTTGAACCCTTCTTTTGCTAATTAGTAGATTTTAAAAGTTACAGGGCATTCGCCCGTAACGGAATACCGCTTTGCGATCTAAAAGCTATTAAAGAGCTGCGCAGTTTAACTTAAACAGCCACTGTTAACTAGCTAAAAGAATGCACTTGTGTATAAATTTAGTTTTGTAATCTTTTGTAATTGGGCAAAATGCTTGTCTGCTGAATAAAGAGTAATTTTATTTTGAAGGCAGTTTTGGGTGATCAACAAATCGGGAATACCTATTCCAGTAATCCCCTTGCTAAGACACTTCGTTTGAATTTTAATCACATCTTCCCATTCAATATTGAGTGGATATCTCGTGAGACTCTGGAGCAATTTTATAAGTTTTTGCTGATTTTTTCCTGTTTTTTTATATATGGGATTGTAAGGGTGAATTTTTAACTGTAAATTCAGATAACGGTTTTGACCCTGCAAAAAAACAGGAGAAGTTCATAATGAAAGATTTATCACTGCATCTGCTTGATCTTATTGAGAATTCCGCGAATGCGGGTGCCGGACTGGTTATTATCTCATTTGACTGGCATAATACTGTGCTGACCATAACTTTGACCGATAATGGACCGGGACTGCCGGATACAATAAAAAATGATCCAGCCAACCCATTTACCACGACCCGGACAACGCGACCGGTGGGGTTGGGACTTAATCTATTCCGAGAAGCTGCTGAACAGACTGGTGGTGAATTAAAAATCGAGTCAAATTCCGACGGGGTGTTGCTGAAAGGCTCTTTTTATATGAATCATATTGACGCCAAGCCACTGGGTGATATTATAGAAACCATCTTAGCAGCAATTACAGCGTGGGTGAATCTGGATGTTGAAATTAATGTCGGGAATGAAAATATTCTTTCTACCGTTCAACTGAAAGCCGAACTTGGCGACATCGAACTGACTCAGCCTGAAATTAGAAATTTTATCTTTGATACACTAGAAAACGGCTTCCAACCACTGAACAACTGGCTCAATCAGATATCCCCCAACACTTTTGCAGAATGAAACTATGAAAAATATGGATTGGACGAAAGAACAGGTAATTGTTTATGGCGGTGGTGGTTTTCTCGGCCGCTATATTGTTGAGCACCTGCTTACACTCAACTGTGACAGAATAAAAACATTTAATCGCAGCGCGGCGCCTGAACTGGCAGCGATGGGGGTTGAGACGATCAGCGGTGACCTGCGCGAACCATTGGCAGTCATAAATGCCGCCAGCAAGTGCACCACAGTCTTCCATACTGCCGCTAAAGCCGGTGTATGGGGGCGTTACAAAGATTACTACGACATTAATGTCCGCGGAACAGAAAATATTCTGGCCGCCTGTAGAACTCATGATATTAAAACCTTAATTTACACCAGTTCACCCAGCGTCGCCTATCCGCCGACGTGCGATATCGAAAATATCAATGAAGATGAACCCTATCCTGAAAAATATCTGGCCTGCTACCCTGAAACCAAGGCTATCGCCGAGAAAAAAGTGATTGGAGAACCGAATAAAGATCTTTCATGTGTGGTATTGCGTCCCCACCTACTTTGGGGACCACGTGATCCTCACCTACTACCACGGGTGATAGATGCTGCCCGTCGCAAACGTTTGGCCATTATCGGTGATGGGCTGAACAGAGTTGACATGACCTATATTGACAATGCCGCTCACGCTCATATTCTTGCCGCCGAATATCTCAAATGCCAGAAGAAATGTGTGAGAAGAAGATATTTCATCAGTGATGATTCACCGGTAGTCCTATGGGAATGGGTTAATAATCTATTAAAAAAACTCGATATCCCGCCAGTAACTCGCACCATATCTTATAGAAAAGCAATGAGTATCGCCAGAATATTGGAAATTGTCTATAAACTGCTGCCGTTAGGTGAACCGCCGATTACCCGGTTTGCCGCCGGACAGTTAGCTCATTCGCACTACTTTGATATTTCCGCGGCTAAAAATGATTTAGGCTATATGCCAGTAGTAGATTATGATGAAGCGATGAAAGCAACCTTGGAGTGGCTGAGAAGCTAGCCATTGCTTATTTTAAAGCCGGCGACTTTGGCGTTATAGACATAGTTCCGACAACGTTCCAGGCAACATTCTTCGCTATCCGGCAACCGCAATCCGGCACATGCATCAATACCGTATGGTTTGACTTTTGCAATAGCTTCCGCTACATTTTCTGAGTTCAAGCCACCGCCAAGCAGTACTGGTAACGGACAGCGGCGAACAAAATCTGCGCCTACGGCCCACATATATTGACTGTTCTCCTCCGAACCTATCATGGCAGGTTCACGATTAAAACAATCAAGCAATATTGCATCAATAAACGGATATATTTCATCAAGGTCATCTGGAATACTGTTATCAACAACATAGGTCGCAAGAATAATCTGCAGAGTTTCTGAAAAGCGTTCGCGGAGTTTTATAATCTCTTCAAAAGTTATTTTGCCATGTAGCTGAACGCATTTTATATTCGATTTATCGATAATCTCAGCAATTTCGTCAACTGTATTCAGGTGAGTTATCAGTACCGGAGAAATAAAAGGGGGAAGCTGGGCGGCTAAGCGACCGGCAGTACTAGGCAGAATAAACCGTGCCGACTGATGGATTTGTCCGACCAGAAATCCAGCCGCATCAGCATCACTCTGTACTACTTTCTGTAAATCGCTCTCATTCTGAATACCACAAATACTTACTCTCATCACCTATTTAACTCCCATAAAATCATAATACCGCGCAGCGTAAAATCTTCCCCGCCATCTTCAATACCATCAATATTGTCAAATACCATCCGACTGTCACCGCCAACTGCGACAACTCTTACTCCATCTCCCAACTGCATATTTGCAAGACGGATAAATTCTTTTATCCCGCCAATCAAACTACTTTCGATGCCAAGCTTTATCGCCTCGGCCGTATTGCAACCGGACTTTACAGAAATATTACTGTCTGGTTCAATCAACGGCAACTGAGCAGTATAATCATTAAGGGCACGTGCCATCAACATTCGACCCGGAGCAATTGCTCCGCCTTGAAAAATGCCGTTGCGGTCAATCATCTCAAAAGTCACCGCAGTACCGCAATCAATACATAATCCCGGCAACGCTCCGCTTTCAGCCAGAGCAACGGTATTTGCCACTCTGTCACTACCCAATGCATCAAAATTAACCAAATCAAAATTCACATTGAATTCGGTAGCGTCTTTCACCCAGAAAATTCGGCAGTCAGCCAATTTTTCCTTTATTGCCGGCACAACCGTTGCCGCCGCAACCTCACAGCCGGGCGGAATAATTGCCGGAGAAAGTTCAGCCGTCGGCAAACTCTCCAGTTTTGTAATTCTGCCAAGTTGTTCAACATAACCAACCTGAGTATTGGTATTTCCGATATTCAGCAGAATCAACATAACATATACACTTCGCTATTTCTTATACCCATTATGGGTAGTTTTAAATTCGTCGCTCTAACTAGATCTCACTCGAAAAGGTATTTTCAGTCGGAGTTCACAGCTTCAGCGTGTTTTTTTAAACGTATTGATTGCACGCTAAAGCTGTGAACTCCGACTGAAAATACCTTTTCGCATGCGATCTAACTAGTGCCTGAACGGCAACGCCCATTATTTCATTTCGGCTCAAACCGCACACTAATGGCTTCAATTTATAATAATTACAGGAACCGCTTAGTTTCAGGCTTTTCACCAAGAATGTGAACCAGTTCTTTAATTCTCTGAGCAGACTTGGCATTACAAACCAGCGTTGCATCATCAGTATGAATAATAATCAGGTCGTCAACATCAATTGCGGTAATCAAATGGTTCGCATCGCCGACAACAATACAATTACTGGCATCAATTGATTCAAACATCCCGCGGATTACATTATTATTTTCACGTGGACGAATCTGGTTGCGCAAAGCAGTCCAGCTACCGACATCATCCCAGTCAAATGCACATTCCGCAACCACAACATTATCGACTTTCTCCATCACAGCATAGTCGATGGAAATTCTCTCACATTGCGGATATTCTTGAGCCAGGACCGTTTCCAGCTTACCCTGTTTAGTTGCCTTCTGAAGCTTAGACGCGCATTTTGCCAGTGCCGGAGCATGTTGTTTAAATGCCTTGAGAATAGTATCAACAGTCCAGACAAACATGCCACTGTTCCATTTATAACACTGTTCAGCAATAAAATTTTCAGCCGTCGCCAGATTGGGTTTTTCCTTAAATCCCAGGCTTTTGAAAAATGAAGTTTCCGAATCCTGCGGCAACTGTTCACCGCATTGAATATACCCGTACCCAGTGCTGGCGAATGAAGGATTGACCCCGATGGTGACAATGTTACCTTCAAGCGCAACTTTAGCACTGTCATCTAAAACTTTCAGCATTGATTCAGTGTCACGAATAACATGATCAGCGGGTAGCAGCATCATTACAGCATGCTTATCCTGCGAGCGTGCCATCACTATTCCGGCAGCCAAAGCAACACATGGTGCAGTGTCACGTCCAACCGGTTCACCAATAATATTTTCCTGCGGCAAATCGGTCAACAGTGAGCGCATCGGCGCAATATAGTCATGATTGGTAATTACAATTACATTTTCCGGTTTTATCAGCGGCATCAATCGAGCTACAGTCTGCTCAATTAAAGTAAGATTACCGATAAGCCGAAGTAACTGTTTCGGGTGCGAAGTTCTGCTCTGAGGCCAAAAGCGTTCCCCTTTGCCCCCAGCCATGACCACTGCATAATAATTATCTTTTATCATAGCTATTTAACTCAACTGTTCAATAATTGTGGTCAGCGGCATAAAGAGCGCAATAACGATGGTACCGACGACGACAGCCAGTCCGACAATCATTATCGGCTCAATCATTGAAGTCAAAGCTCCAACTGCATTGTCAACTTCTTCCTCGTAGGTATCAGCGATTTTCTCCATCATTTCCGGCAGTTTACCGGTCTCTTCCCCCACCTCGATCATACTGATAACCATCTGCGGGAATACTTTAGTCGCCCCCAGTGGCTTAGCGATACCTTCACCTTCTTTTACCGCATCATGTACTTTCTGAACAGCATTAGCCACCAGATCATTACCAGAGGTCTCTTTAACGATACTGAGACATTGCAGCACCGGCACCCCTGATGCCATCAAAGTACCCAGCGTTCTTGAGAAACGGGCAATCGCGGTTTTTGAGATAATCGGACCGAACAACGGCATATTATAAAGTATCCAGTCCCGACCATACTTACCATGATCAGTTTTGACAATCACCTTGTAAATGATAAACACCACCACTAGCCCGATGACAATCAGGTAAGCTCGATGTTTCATTATGTCACTGACATCAATAACGAATTGTGTCAGTCCCGGTAAAGGTTCTCCTTCCAGCAACTCTATAAAGATTTTTTTAAAGTTAGGTACAATGAAAATCATCAACCCTGATGTAATCAATCCAGCCACACTCATAACCACTGTTGGGTAAATCATTGCTGATTTAACCTTACCGGCAATCCTGGCGGCTTTTTCCATAAATTGAGCCAAACGGTTAAGGATTGACTCCATCGCACCTGCCGCTTCGCCGGCACGAATCATATTAAGGAAAAGTTTATCGAATGATTTGGGATGTTCAGCCAAAGCTTCAGAAAAGGTAGCTCCGCCCTCGACAGATTCAGCAGTCTGACCCAAAATAATTTTAAGCCCCTGATCTTTAGCCTGGCGTTCCAGAGTACGCAATGAACGGATAAGCGGAAGACCGGCATCAAGCAGGATAGCCAGCTGACGGGTCATAATTGTCAAATCTTTGCGTCTGATTTTGGCTGCCCCGATGGTCATATTCATATTGAATCCGCCACCGCCTTTTTTCTTAGCGCCACCAGCAACCTGCCGGGGAGCCTTGCCGCCGATACCTCTGCCGGCTTTTATACTGGTCGGATAGAGCCCCTGTTTCTTCAATGCACTCGCAGCCGCATTTTCCGATGGAGCTTCAATTCTGCCTTTTTTTTCCTTTCCGCCTGCATCCATTGCGGTATATTGGTATTGTGCCATAGGGCTTCTCCTGTTTATTATTGCTGAATTACTTAATAAAAAATCGTTCAATCCAGTCAATGGTTAAATTTTATACTTTACATCTATATAAATTAAGCTATTATATGAAAATTGCCAAGCAAAAGGACAAAATCAATAAATTTTTATCCCTGCAGCTGTTGCAGTTTCTGGGTAATACCATCCGGATCCTGGGCTTTTGTAATCAATTCTGTATAAGAAATAATATTATTCAGGTAAAGATCCATGAGATGGGTATCAAGTGTATTCATGCCATATTTAGCACCGGTCTGCAACTCTGATGTTATCCTGAATGTCTTATTATCACGAATCAACGCCTGAATAGATGGAGTCGATACCATAATTTCAAAAGCCGCAACCCGTCCCACTTTGTCGTCACGCGGCAACAGCACCTGTGAAATCACCGCAATCAGCGATGAAGCCAGCTGGGTTCTAATCTGCGACTGCTGATTGGTCGGGAAGGCATCCACGATTCTGTCCACTGTCCTGGCCGCACCGGTCGTATGGAGCGTCGCAAATACCAAGTGACCAGTTTCAGCCGCTGATACCGCAGCTTCCATCGTTTCAAGGTCACGCATTTCCCCTACCAGAATAACATCTGGATCCTGACGCAGGGCACGACGCAATGCTTCAGCAAAACTGGTAGTATCAGAGCCAACTTCACGCTGAATGACAATACTGCGTTTATGGTCATGATAAAACTCTATCGGATCTTCAACAGTGATAATATGACAAGCCCGTTCCTGATTGATAATATCAAGCATCGAAGCAAGGGTAGTGGATTTACCACATCCGGTCGGTCCCGTCACCAGCACCAGACCACGTGGACGATAAAGCATATCTTTAATACTGTTAGGCAACCCGATCTGTTCCATGGTCAACAAAGTTTTTGGAATCTGACGTAAAACCGTACCCAAATGACCTCTCTGTTTGAATATACTGACACGAAAACGTGCCTGTTCACCAAATCCGAAACCGAAGTCAGACGTACCGCATTCCTGCAGTTGTTGCATCTGGGAATCTGAAGATATCGCCTTCACCATGCGTTCAGTATCTTCCGGAGTCAATATATCACTTTCAAGCGGAGTAAGTTCACCATTCATCCGTACTATCGGCGGAGCTCCAACCTCAATATGCAAATCACTTACGCCTTCGTCAACAACTAACTGCAAAAGATCGGTCATTTCAATACTCATAATTCTTCTCCAAACAATTTATTTCCTCTTATTCGTTTTCCGCCCTGTCAGAGTCTATTTTGTATAACGGGCAACTTCATCAACCGTCGTTTCGCCAAGCATCACTGAACGAATACCGTCTTCACGGATTGTCCTCATGCCATGCGCGCAGGCTACTTCCTGAATCGCAGAAGTCGGCGGATTGGTCGCAATAACCTCTTTTACCTCACTGTTAACCATTAACATTTCACAGATAGCTTTTCGTCCTTTATAACCGGTTTCATTACATTCAGCACAACCTTTACCATAGCAAAATTTGTTGTTCCCGACATCTTCACGACTAATATCAAGGAGTTTCAAGTCATCATCCGTCGGGTCATAATGGGTTTTACAATTAGTACATATCTTACGTACCAACCGTTGGCTGAACACCCCGACCAGCGCCGAGTTGATCAGAAACGGTTCAATGCCCATATCAATCAGACGGGTAACTGTTCCGGCCGCGTCATTCGTATGCAATGTGCTGAAAACAAAGTGACCGGTAAGTGAAGCCTGAATCGCCATCTGAGCAGATTCAAAGTCACGAATTTCCCCGATCATAATACGATCAGGATCCTGACGCAGAAAAGCACGCAGCGCCTTAAGGAATGTCATCCCCACACCATCATTAATCGGCAGCTGAATGATACCTTCGATATCATATTCGACCGGATCTTCAGCTGTAAGAATCTTATCCCCGATATCATTAATCTCATTAAGGCATGAGTAAAGAGTAGTAGTTTTACCGGAACCGGTCGGGCCGGTTACCAATAGAATCCCGTTAGGGCGGCTACTGATTTCACGCAAACTATTCATAACATCATCGGCAATCCCCAGAGCCTCTAAACTGAGATTAACTACCGAACGGTCAAGAATACGCAACACTACTGATTCCCCATAAGCGGTAGGCAGACATGAAACACGCAGGTCAATCTTTTTACCGCCAACCTTCAGTTGAATACGACCATCCTGAGGTTTACGGCGCTCTGAAATATTCAGGTTACTTAAAATCTTAATTCGGCTGATAACCGGCACTGCCAGATTTTTCGGAGGTGGAGCCATCTCATATAACGCGCCGTCAATACGATACCTGATTCTGAATTCCTTCTCAAACGGCTCAAAATGGACATCACTTGCCTTATCTCGGATAGCCTGGTAGAGAATGACATCAACAAATTTAACAATCGGGGTTTCATTGGCAACACTTTCGATATCGGCATCGGAGTCCAGGTCATGGCCCTCATCTTCAAATTCAGAAAGCATATCCTGTACAGATTCGATATCAGTCGGATAATACTTTTCGATCGAAGCGTCAATCTGATCTTCACGCGCGATACATACCTGAATATCATAACCGAGAATGAACCGAAGCTCTTCGGCAATCTGATAGTTGAGGGGATTCTTGGAGACAACTTTAAGCGTTACGTCATCAAATTCAACTGGAATGACTCCATATTGCCGTGCAATATCCGGCTCAATCAGCTCAATAACTTTCTTACTGGCATCTTCTCCAGCCAGGTCAACAATTTCCGTACCGAGACTATCCGCCTCCAGCTGCAGTATTTCAGCCTCAGTCAATAACCCATAATCTATGATCACCTGAAGATACGGTTTACCGCTTCTATCGTGTTCATCTTCAGCTTCCTGAAGTTGTTCTTCATTACACTTACTCTCCATCAGGAGAATATCTTTTAACGATTGAGCTTCAGCATCAAGCATAACAATTACCTTCCTATTATGTCCGCCGGAACGGATTAATTCCTATTCTTCATCAAGCACGGTTATTCTAATCACCTCTTCCAGAGTCGAAGTTCCGGCCGCCGCTTTGCGCAGCGCATCATCACGCAGCGAACGCATCCCCTCTTTGCGGGCGGCGTCGCGAATAACCCCAGATGGTTCATTGGCAAAAATAAGCCGGGAAATAGTATCAGACATCATAAAAATTTCATAAATACCAACTCGCCCTTTGTAGCCGCTGTTACCGCATTCCATACAGCCTTTACCCTTAACAAATTTATTCTTGGCCAAAAACTCTTCACTCATGTCTAACAGTCTTATTTCCTCTGCCGTCGGAGTATATGAAGCTGAACAGTTCTTGCAGGCACGCCGCAACAGCCGTTGCGCCATAATAGCCCGGACCCCGGATGCAACCAAAAACGGTTTGATTCCCATATCGATCAGACGAGTTACCGCGCCCGGCGCGTCATTTGTATGTAATGTACTGAAAACCAAATGCCCGGTCAGCCCTGCGTTAATCGCGATTTCAGCCGTTTCCAGATCTCGGATTTCCCCTACCATAATAATATTAGGGGACTGACGCAGCATTGCCCGCAGTGCAACAGTAAATGTCATGTCGATCATCCTGTTAACCTGCACCTGATTGATTCCGGCAAGCTGATACTCAATCGGATCTTCAACTGTGATAATTTTCCGGTTCGGAGTATTAATGGTATTAAGAAACGCGTACAGTGAGGTAGTTTTACCGGAACCGGTCGGTCCGGTTACGAGGAAAATACCATCCGGCAGACCAATAATATTATTAATCATTTCAAGGTCATCGGCATAAAATCCAAGTTTGGGAATATCCAGCTGAATACTTGATTTATCAAGAATACGCATGACAATACTTTCGCCATGGGTCGTCGGAATAGAAGAGACACGCAAGTCAATACCAGAGTCACCAATCTGTAACTGAATACGCCCATCAAGCGGAATACGTTTTTCAGTAATATCCATGCCTGCCATAATTTTTACCCGGCTTGTCAAGTTAGCCTGAAGGTATTTCGGCGGCGCCTCGACTTCTCGCAGTACACCGTCAATCCGATAACGTATCCGGTAACGTTTTTCAAGCGGCTCCAAGTGAATATCACTGGCTTTCTGTTTGTAGGCTTCAATAATGATAAGTGAAACCAGCCGGATTATAGGTGCATCATCATCCTCTTCTTCAGCCTTGTCAGACACCGAGCTGATACCCTCAAAACCCCCATCCTCGGTAATTTCTTCAATAAATGAATCAACACTGCTGACAAGATCTTTATAATTCTGGTCGATTACCTTGTCAATCTGCGACTGCGCAGAGACTACAGCTTCGACATCACAGCCAAGCAGATACCTCAGGACATCAATAGTCTCCATATCGGTAGGGTCACTCATCGCGACAGTAAGCACATCATCATGCTTCATAACCGGAATAATATTGTATTGTGTTACAACGCTGGCTTCAACTGAATCCAGAACCTCTTTGGGAATAGTATAACCACTCAAATCAAGTGATTCCATACCATATTGCTGAGCCAGCATCGCAGTCAATTCAAATTCATCGACATATTTCAGTTCTTTTAATGCATCAAGAACATCCATACTGCCGTTGGACTTAGATACCTTTTCCCAGGCTTCATCAATCTGTGTCTGATCTATCATCCCGTATTCGGTAAGAAGTTCAAGAACATAATCTGAATTCGCGCTCAAGTTATTGCCTCTGTTTATTGCCGCCGGAAACGTGATACACATACCGATGGCGTCTATAATATAAAATCATAATTAAAGGTTAAATCCGGGTATTAAACAAGCTTTGAACATAACCGGCTCTGCCGGAACTTTTTCAGACAGGATTGACAGGATTTTTTATTTTATCCTGTTATCCTGTTTTATCCTGTTATCCTGTTTTATCCTGTTATCCTGTCAAAAATACAATTTCCTATTAGGTCAAGCTATCCTGCACTAAAGAAAATTACCCAGTTAATAACATTAACAAGTAATAGGGAATTTGCAAGCGGAAATCGGGTAATTATTTTATTTAGTTACCGATTGAGGCAGTTGCAAAAGTATCCACGGCAGATTTTTAATTTTGAATGGTATATTTCACTATTTTATTGTGGACAGCAGTCCGGTCAAGATCAACGCTGAAAACTCCCAAAGCAACTCTCCAGTACTTCAGGGCATTTAAACGGTTTCCCAAAGCCAGGTAAATATCTCCAGCATGGTCGGCAATAACCGCATGGGGATATTCACCGCACACTTTCAAACTGAGTTTAATATACTTAAGTGCCTCATTATAACGTTTTTTCCGATAAAGCAACCATGCCATACTATCAAGTATCTCCAACCTGTCAGGAGCTATTTTCAATGCTTGTCTCAGTAGTTTTTCCGCCAATTCAAGTTCAATATTATTATTCGCCAAAGTATAGCCCAAGGCATTGCCGTAATCCGCGACTTTCTTCGGAAAATTACGCTCAATTATTCCCGCGTATTTTTTTACTGCCTCTACATTTCCACTGTAGTCTGCCGCCACCAACATATTAAGACAGAAGAAGAGTGATTGCTTGTCAGCCGGTAAAAGTGCTGCGGCCTTTTCAAATGATGCCAGGGCTCCGCGATAATCACCACGACGCAATTTTATAACGCCGATGCCCTGTAAAATATAAAAGGATGATGGTTGTTTTTCGAGTATAACCAGGGCTTGGTCTAATTTTCCCTGCGCCATATATATCATTGACAAGCGTAATCCGACAGTACGGTCTTTAGGACGTTTTTTCAGGTAAAGTTGAAAGTAGTCAGCCGCTTCATCAACATACTCATCCCGCCAGGCGGCATCACCTGCCTGACGCAAATATAACAGGCTGCCAGGGTTAACTTTCACCAAAGCCTTCCAATAAAGCAACGCACGACTGTCTTTATTGCGTGTCAGTAGTTTTGCCAACATCAGCATAACAGGTTCACTTTTGCTGTGCTCGATAAGATAATCAACCAGAATTGACTCTGCCCGTTCCGGCATATTAAGCGTCTCATAAATACCGGACAGTACACCTAACTGTTTATCACTCACGACCATTACAGCCATTCGGCGCAGGATACCGGCAGATTTATTCTCAATCCGCTCACGGTCGCTCTCCCAGAACCAGAGAAACGGGGTGCGATTACTTTGTTTACCAGCGGCACTGAAAAAAATCACCGCGGCCTTCATAACAGTAAAATTACGTCTCAGACGCCTAGCTCTAAGCAGAGAATCAAAGAATTCTTCACCATTCTCAAAATCCAGTTTTTTTTCATAAATCAAGCCACGTAAAGCAATAATATTCGCATAGATAGCTAATTCATTTTCGGACATTGCTTCATGTGAGTCAAACGCCTCAAGACAAAATTCAGCAATTTTTTGAGATTCATCCCATCTTTTATGGTCGCATAGATAGGCAATTACTGCCAGATTTATTGCCAGAGCACGAGGATTATGCTTTGCAATATCAACCATCCGAATTAAGAGTTCATCGGCATCAGAAGATTTACTGAGAGAAAAAATAGCAATCTTTAACGGCATTCTTGCTTCAGGATCATTCTCTAAAGCAGTATAAAGGGAATCTTTGGCCTGCGCGGCAGAAGGTTTCATAAAAAGACGGGCAAAGGCTGCCATAGCAACAGCTTTGCGCTGCTCTGCAGGTGTCAGCGAGTCAGTATCGGTTATAATATCACCAGTAGGTGATGTGGCATCAGAACGGATATCTTCAGCATAAATCGAACCGCTAACAACAATAGATAGCATTGCTATAAATATCTGCCATCGTCGCAATGACAGATATCCAATCAGCTTGCAACTTAGCAACAGTGCAGTTTTTAAAACTGGACAAACAGTCATTTTAATACCCTAATCAGGTGGCACCTGAAGGCAGATGCCGCTTCAAACTCCGCTCCTGCGTCGCTACGGAAGCGGAAGTAAAACCTCAACTGTTACTTCGTCTTTCATTTCATTCAAGTGTCCAAAAAATGACAAGACTTTGCGACTAAGGGGCTCAAAAAATTAAACCCTCTTATTGAGAATCAATACGAGGGTCTATTGTCAACATATCGAGTTGATTACAAAAGTTCACCGTGTGAAGACTTTTGCCTACACGAACGCAGTGACAGATGCAATAATTAGGAGTTGTCAACAAATAACTTTTACAAATTTTTATCGAGACTTCGAGATGATTTTTGTTGCAATTGTGAGGAGCATAACAGGTTATGTAACGAACATTTGCAACAAAAAGGGCTCGAAAGAACATGAAAATGTAAAAGTTATTTATTTACGGCTCCTTACCTCTTTCTGTTATACAATTTATTTGTTTTTGTGCCGCTTAGCCTTGAGCTGCTTCCGGCGCTTGTGCTTGGAGATCTTCTTCCGGCGTTTCTTTTTCAAGTTTCCCATTACATTTTCCTTAGCTTGTTATATTACATTATTTTAGCTTAAAACCTTAACCCGTCAAAACTTAATTTAAATTTAAACGGAATAGGTAACTTAACTCAATTTATGGAAAAAGCGAAAAAAAAAACAGTTTTTTTGAAGTTTTATTTAGCGGAATGCCTGTTTGGGTCATTAAAAACTTATCAAGACAGACACTAATCAAAAAGGTTTTCGGAGTACTGAAACCTTTTCAAACATCGTCTCTGACCTAAAAATTAAAATTTCGTGCCGGGTTTTTATAAAAATATTTCGGTTGAACATAACCGGCTTTGCCGGAACTAATAAAATAGTTGACTGGGGAACTTTGAGAGGGGAAAAAGAGGTTTAAGGTTCAGACATCCAAGTATAGAGGAGTATGAAGAGGAGAAATTGCGTATAGGACTTAAACGACCTAAACCTTAAACCTGTTAGTAGTATAATGCCTTTTCTGGCAATTGCACGTGCGAAAGCAAAAAAAATCAATAAAAACTTAAATTATAAAAAAAACTTGCAGGCGTTTGAGCTTGTTAACTCCGCAATTTGCTCTGCTGTCATCTGTTTTACTTCCGCAATTTTTTCCGCTACATGAATGATCAAGCCGGGATGATTGGTTTTGCCACGGTGCGGCACCGGGGCAAGATATGGAGAATCAGTTTCCAACAACAGCCGATCTTCAGGAATAATCCCCAGAATCTCTCTGACATTTTCAGCACGGGGAAAAGTTACAATGCCGTTAACACCGATAAAAGCACCAAGTTCAAGGAATTTATCAGCCCAGCCAGTTGTTCCGGTGAAACTGTGAACGACAAATCTACCGCCGCTGGCGGAAAAATCACGTAACATTGAATAACAGTCGCGATAGGCATCGTCCCGGTCATCTTTATCCCGGCAATGAATAATTGCCGGCAGTCGCCATTCAAGGGCATGGTTCATGAACAGCTCCATAACCTTATACTGATCACGCCGAATGGAATTTTCGTAATAAAAATCCAGGCCTATTTCTCCGACTGCCACCATTTTTTCATCTTCCCTGAATGCATCAAATGACTCAGGTGACGTTAAATACTCAGCCGCGGAATGCGGGTGGACTCCAGCTGAAAACCAGGCACATGCTATCTCATTGGCAAAATTTTGCGCGTTTACACTCTCCGCGTAATTAGCGCCGACTGCCAATAAACGGGTCAGTTCCGGCCGCTTTATCATGGCGTAATATTCCTGCGGTGAGGTGTCTGCGTAATAGTGAAAATGAGTATCAAATAGTTGCATATAATTATATCCTATAAGAAGCATATTCTAGCGATACTCTGGTCAAAATTCTCCTGCCCACTGAGAATATCAATTTCAACTCGCAAAAAATAGACCGGAATATCGCGCCGGTCAAGCCGGGGCATCCTCACCGCGTCTTTTTCGGTGGTTACAATTATTTCAGCCTCGGAGTTTTTCGCGTTGTTAATATAATCGATAATCTCCTGCTGAGTATAACGATGATGGTCAGCAAAATGCTTGCGGTAGACAACATCACCACCTAAACCACTCAGAAACACTTCAAAACTCTCGGGACACGCAATTGCCGACAGTGCCGCAACTCTTTTCCCCTGCAGAAAATTCAACTCTTCCCGCTGATCTTTCTCATAAACTTTTTCCAGGTAACACGGTTTATGGCAACACTCGATAATTTCAGCCCGACGGTTGTGATGGCGCAAAAATGCCTTAAGGTGACGCAAATGATTGCCGCCATTGGATTTTGTCAGAAAGATATAATCAGCCCGTCGAATGTTTTTTATCGGCTCCCGAAGAATTCCACGGGGCAACACATGGTGATTGCCAAATGGGTCAGTAGAATCAACCAGCATAATATTGATATGCGGTTTCAGACTGAGATACTGGAACCCATCATCAAGAATCAAGGTATCAGCACCATATTCCTCAATCGCATACAGCCCCGCCTTAACCCGATCACGGTCAACCAGCACCAGCACATCTTTTAAATTCGAAGCCAACATATAAGGTTCATCCCCGGCATACTCAGAATCCAACAACAGATTCTTACCGTCGGATACTACCTTGGGGGGAACTTCATTTTTTTGGGAACTGAATTTAGCAATCCATTTTTCTTTAAATGAACGTTCTTTACTGCGATAGCCACGGCTCAATACCGCAACTTTGCGTCCTTTTTTACTTAAGGTCCGAGCAAAAACTTCCACCACCGGGGTTTTTCCAGTACCGCCGCACGATAGGTTACCGATGCTGACGACCAGACAGCCGATTGCCCGGTTCCTGAAAATACGCTTATCATAAAGCCATATTCTGAACTGAATAGCCATGCGATAAAATCTGGAGGCAACAAACAGTACCCCGATAACTATTTTGTCAGTAAACCCAGTTCGCTTTCCGGACATCAAGTCCAGAAAATACTGTTCCATATTTTCGTTAAATTCACCCACAACTAATATCCATTACACACGCTTGAAAGCGTGACTTTTATTTTTATATTTTGATTTTGAAATGATGAAAGTATAATGTCGATAGCAATAAACGGCAAGCATCACCACGGCAGGCAGGCAATATCCTTTTTACCGGACAAAATAACCAGCGATAAGACAATCATTAAACCATTGTACGAACCATGCTGTCCATTTCGTCAAGCATAATTCCGGTGCCAACCGCAACCGCTGACAATGGTTCGTCCGCGACAAAAACCGGCAACCCGGTCTCTTCAACCAGCAGTTGATCCAGACCAACCAGCAAGGCACCGCCACCGGCCAACATTATGCCCCGATCAATCAGATCCGCAGATAATTCCGGCGGACAACGCTCCAGAGTCGTCCTGACCGCTTCGATAATACTGGTAATCGGTTCCTGTAACGCAATTCTGATCTCATGCGCCGTGATTTTTATTGTTTTAGGCAAACCGGAAACCAGATCACGTCCCTTGACTTCCCTGGTCTCATCATCCTTAGTCGGATAAGCACTGCCAATATCAATCTTTATCTCTTCCGAAGAACGTTCACCAATCATCAGATTGTAAGCCCGTTTCATGTGCTGGACAATCGCCATATCCAATTCATCACCGCCAACCCGGACACTTCGGGAGCCTACAACTCCAGCCAATGAAATAACAGCCACTTCAGTGGTACCGCCGCCGATATCAACAATCATACTGCCTGACGGTTCACTGACTGGCAAACCTACTCCGATAGCCGCGGCCATCGGTTCTTCAATCAGCAGTACATCGCCGGCACCAGCGCGTTTAGCACTATCTTTTACCGCCCGGTTTTCAACCGGTGTAATGCCTGACGGTACCGCAATCAAAACACGCGGATGCAGGCAGCGCTGTCGCAACGGCATCTGCTTTATAGCTTTCTGAATAAAGTAACGCAACATTTCCTCGGTAATTTCAAAATCGGCAATAACCCCGTCGCGCATCGGACGAATCGCCCGGATATTGCCCGGGGTTCTGCCAAGCATACGTTTAGCTTCCGTACCAACCGCCATGATTTCTCTGGTATTTTCATTAATTGCGACAACGGACGGCTCAGAAAGGACAATTCCCTTGTCTCTGACATAAACCAGACAGTTTGCAGTACCTAAATCTATTCCTATATCACTAGAAAAAAACCTGGCTATTTTATGGGTCAGCATTTCAGTCCTCCGCTCATCTGAACTTTATTTTTCACCTAACTGTATTTATACTACAGTACGAATATAAACATGCCGAAAACATGGCAATAATAAACACTATCGTCCATACAATACATACATAAGCGAAATATGCAAAAAATTATAGCAGAATCAATGGAATAAATTCTTAAAAAATGGATTTTTTTTGATTAAGCAGTATTATAGTTCATAATAAATTTTAAAGGAAAAAGTGAAAGTAAAAAAAACGATAGCAGTATGCGCGGCAGTAATCCGTTGCAATGGAAAAATTTTATTGACAACCCGACCGGCAGGTAAACATCTAGCCGGCATGTGGGAATTCCCCGGTGGAAAAATTGAGTTAGGCGAGACGCCGAATGGATGTCTGAAACGAGAAATCATCGAAGAACTGGGCATTGAAGTAATGACATTGGATACCATATTTTTGATTACTCATGATTATCCCGACAAAAGTGTCAAGATCCGTTTTATCAGATGCTTAACTGCGGATACAATACCAGCACTGGGGCTGGAAGGTCAACAGGTAAAATGGTACAGGCCCGACGAATTGACACATATCAGGTTAATTGAAGCCGACCGGCCATTTGCCGATTTTTTATGTTCATCTAAATAGGAAATTGTATTAAAAAAGGTTTTTATGTTTATTTTATCAGCACCGATAATAGTTAAAGTATTAGGATCACTGGCCACAATACTTATTTTATCCCGCTTCTTCAAAAGATTATATATCCCGGTAGTGTCCGGAACAGTCATCCTCGCGTCATGGTGCGGATTCGATGCTTCGGGCATGATTAAAGTCATTGATTTACGTCTGTTGGATATGAATAACCTGTTTCTGATTATAACCATCACCCAAATTATCACTCTGAGCAACCAGATGGGACAAACCGGGGTCATGAAGCAACTGGTCATAATTATCCGCCGCCATATTTCGCAGCGTGCCGCCATGGCGGTACTACCGGCAATTATCGGCTTTCTTCCAATGCCGGGTGGAGCAATATTTTCAGCACCGCTGGTCGATGACTGTGATCACCAGCAAAATATCGAACCAATCATAAAAACCAAAATAAATTACTGGTTCAGACATATCTGGGAATATTGGTGGCCGCTCTACCCCGGTGTATTGCTGGCAATTGAAATATCCGGTCTGACAACCTGGCAGTTTATGTTGATCCAGTTACCGTTTTGCCTCTTTTCCATTCTCTGCGGCTATATCTTTCTGCTACGTAAAATCACTAAAACGGACTCCAATGCAGATGCATCAAATGAAAAAAAACGCTCCGACTGGCATGATTTAGCAAAAATGCTGGCACCAATATTTACAGTTATAACAGTAGCCATCGTCACCAAAACAATCTATCCTGAAATGCTTGCAATCAGCCGTTTTATGCCGATAGCAATAGGCCTGTGCTGTGCTGTCGGAGTATTACAATGGCAACACCCCCTGCCCTTGAAAAAATGGGCTGAAATGATATTTACAAAATCTACCCTGAACCTCTTGCTGGTTGTTGTTGCAATCCGGCTTTACGGTGCTTTTATCAGCTCAGAACTGCCGGGAGGTGTTTCACTGGTGGAAACAATGCGTCAGGAACTGTGCGACCTCGGGATTCCGATTATATTGATTATTATGACCATCCCTTTCATTACCGGTTTCACCACCGGCATTGCCATTGGTTTTGTCGGAGCAAGTTTCCCCATTGTGTTCAGTCTACTGGGACCGGATCCGCAACTTGGAGAACTATTAGCTACCAATGTCCTGGCATTTGGCTTCGGCTATATGGGCATGATCCTCTCCCCGGTACATGTCTGTCTGATTGTCTCAAACCAACATTTCAAAACCAGAGTTGCCGGCAGTTTAAAAGGTTTACTGACACCGGCTGCAGTCATGCTCGGCTTCACCTTACTATATTACGGACTGCTGAAACTTCTCAGCCATTAGGGCTACTGCTGAAACTTCTCAGCCATTAGGGCTCATGAACATAACCGGCTGCGCCGGAACTTTTTCAGACAGGATGAACCAGCCGTCGCTCTTCAAGCTATGGCGAGACACGCAAGATTGACAGGATTTTTAATTTTATCCTGTTTTATCCTGATTATCCTGCCCAAAACAGACCCTAACGCAGTGACAGATGAAGCATAGCGTAATAATTTCCTATTGGATTCAAAAATAATTTGGAGAGTTCCGCATAGGATGCGGACAGCTGATTTTGGATTATCTATTGGTGGGGAATAAAAGAAAAAAAAGAGGTTTAAGGTTCAGACATCCAAGTATAGAGGAGTATGAAGAGGAGAAATTGCGTATAGGACTTAAACGACCTAAACCTTAAACCTACTACTATGTAGCATAACGCATTTTCGGGCAATTGCACGTGCAAAAGCAAAAAAAATCAAGAAAAATTTAAAATTGTTAATTGAAAAGTTAAACGCACACTCAAAAAAATATTCCGTGCGTTTAGTATATCTTAAAGTATAGTGTGCGTTTAGTTTGACATGAGAAGTAAAGTTTTAAATATAAGTTTTATAATGGTT
>JAKIUY010000089.1 GCA_021647315.1 Victivallaceae bacterium | reverse complement strand
GGAACCTCTCTTGATTTTAGATCAAAAATCGTAACAAAAAAGGGGGGAGAAGCTTTTTTCTCGTTTTTTTGTTGATTTTAAGTAAGAAAACAGGTCTGTAACCATAGGTAAGGGTTGACAGAACCAACAAAAATATAAGGAAGAAGATTATGAAAAAGCATCAAGAAAAAATGGTTGAAAAATGCGGCGGAAACGCAACAGAAAAAAACCATAACTCGTTGAGGTTCACGCTCATAGAACTCCTCGTAGTTATAGCTATTATCGCGATCCTCGCCAGTATGTTGTTACCGGCTTTAAATCAGGCTAGAGAGAAAGCTCGCGGCATTAAATGTATCAGTAACAAGAAAAGTGTTATGATGGGCATAATGTTTTATGCCGATGACAATAATGGTTATATTATTGAACAGGGAAACTACTGGTCTGAACGTTTAGGCAAAGATTATTTAGGACTCAAATCCGACACCTGGTCGATAGATAATGTCTTTGTCTGTCCAAGCATGACTCCGGTATTCAGTTTCCTGCCTGATAAAACTAAAATTAATTCACTCGGTGGTTATATTCACTCAACTAGTTATCCCAAATATACTACGACCGGAATATGTATCAACATAGAGGGCAACAAACTGACAAGTCTGCGCTACAGTGCGTCGAAAGTAGCGGTCATCGGACCGCTCATGAAGAATAAAGGAAATAGTATTTATCCCTGGAATACGCCTGCTTATCTAGCTCTAAGAGTTTATCCACACTCAAATCAGAGGCAGTCGAATTTCGGTTTTGCTGATGGGCACGCGGCGGCAGTTAGATACCAATGGCCAGCAATATTAACTCCTGAAGGGAATAAATTCTGGCATTATCCATTCCTGTAAAATCAATCAGAAAACAGTGTATCGAACAGTCTCCACGCGCCTCACTTATCCTCTCTGAGGCGCATGAAGATAGATGAAAAATCAGTAACAGAGATTTAAAAGGATTAAGCAAATGTTGAAAAAAATAGTAGCAGTCGCTTTGTTAGCAATATTCATCTGCACGATGAGCAAAGCAGCGGACGCAGTGAAAAACCTGCTCAAAAACGGCAGTTTAAGCTTGGTGAAATCAAATAAGATGCCGATAGCTTGGTTTGCCCCTCAAAAAGAGGTGGATATCCATGATTTTTTCGTGGATTCGATGGATAGACCTGCCGGTTGCAAGAACAGCTTTAAAATAGTTGTAAAAAAGGCTTTCAAGAATCAAGGTTCTCTGGCTCAATACATCAAAGATTTTAACCAGAACAGTGAATATCTATTCAGTGGAACTATAAGGAGCAGTAAAAACAGAATGGCTTTTCTCCAGGTAAAGCTTTTGAAAGCCGGTAAAGAGTTGAAAAGAATCAGTAGCAAATTTTCAGATAAAAAATGGCAGACGGTCAGTATCAGGTTTTCAAGTGGCGATGCTGATACGATAGTGGTTATTTTTCGTTTTCTGCAAAGCGAGAAATTTGTCGGTGAAGTCGCCTGTTTTGCTGATTTGAAACTTGTCGAAGTTAATTAAATTCTAACCAGGTGGCACTCGGCGGCAGATACCGCGTCTAATTCCGCTCCTGCGTCACTACTGAAAAGGGAAATCTAATGAAAAAAATATCTATACTTTTGGTCATTTTATTTGGATTATTTAATTCGCTATTTGCCGCAATTCAGACCGTACCAACCTTTGAGAGTATCGGTATCTACTGGCCACAGAATAATTCAGGACAATGCCGGGTCTATTTCCGTGAGAACAGCAAGGTTGCCTGGCAACAGGGGCTGAATTTGGTCTATGACAGTAATGACGGCGAATACCGTGGCAGTATTGTCGGCTTGGTATCAGGAAAAAATTATCAAGTAAAACTGATCGCCGGCACGGTGACAGAAACAACTTCAGTAACTACCTGGGCTGAAAATTTTACTGTGGGCAGTACAACCTATCTGCCCACAACATCAAATTCCAGATTGACCATTTCAACCTCCGGTTCAGCTGGCAACTATCGTCTCTACACCCCGGCGAGCGGCAACACCGCAGAGATCAATGTGGCGAAACAGGATGACTATTGTATCTATATTGATGCCTCTTATGTTATTATTCGCGGACTGACCTTGAAGGCGGCGGCGAAACATGCCATATTTATTGCCTCTGATAATTTGCATGATATTATTATTGAAGGCTGTGATATTAGTGACTGGGGCAGTCTTGATACAGTGAGTGGTTTTGCGCGTAATTATGACTCCGCAGTCTATTCACATAAAAAAATCTCACGGGTGATTATTCAGAACAATAAAATTCATCACCCAACCTATGATGCCAATAACTGGAAAGAATTTAACGCGACAGCCAACAGTTATCATCCAGGCGGGGCACAGGCGGTATCTTTCTTTAATTCCACCGGTAATCATGTCATCAGATATAATGAAATTTACTCCGATTTTAAACACTATTTTAATGACGGACTTGGTGGCGGTGATAATTTCAGTAATGAAGGTTTTCCGCACCAAGATTCGGATATTTACGGTAATATCATCAGTCATTGCTGGGATGATGGGATTGAGTCAGAAGGCGGCAATATAAATAACCGCATCTGGAATAACTATTTTAAGTACTGTTATGTTCAGGTTGCTGTGGCAACAACATCTAAAGGGCCAATCTATGTCTGGAACAATGTCTCTTCAGTGTCACTGATAGGTAACGCCAGCGATCCCGACGGGGGACCGGGATATGGCTCTGAAAGTGGAAGTTTTTTGAAAAACAAACTACTCGGCGGCAAAATCTATGTTTTTCAAAACACCACACTTCAGCCGACAGTTGCCGGACTGACCTATCCGGTAGGAATCACTATGGGTTTGGGACATGGCAGTGTGCTGTTAAACGGAACCTCCAGAAACAATATTTTGTCCAGTCTGAAGCCATGGCGGACAATTATGAATATCGACAGCAGTGATCTACTGGGTAACTATGATTATGATTTACTATATGGCAACACTTCCAATATCGGCGGTTTTGAGTCGAATGGTATCCTTGCGACGTTGCCGATCTTTAACAGTAACTATAACAGTGCCACCGTTGACCTGGCATCTGGCAATAAGGGAAACTTTTATCTTGATCAATCCTCGCCAGGCTATCAGGCCGGTCAGTGGGTATCAAACTTCAATACCTCAATTACTACAATAGCTCCCGATATGGGAGCAGGGCAATATGCATCACCTGCTCTGTGGTTTGGGAATAACGCAATGACCCAATGTTCCGTAGCCGCCTATTATTTTAACGGCTCATTTACGGATATAACCGATTTTACTAATGATGGCATCGCTTATGGCACAACGCTCAACACAGACAGTGAAAAAAGTTATTTGGCGTTAGATGGGAACAGTTACCTTGCCTGTGGCAGCAATTTAGCTTTAACCACCAGTAATTTTACTATTGCGTTCTGGGCAAAGCGAACTGATGTGAGTGTTGATAATAATGTTTTTGGCAAATATCAGAGTTACGGCAATCAAATTATGGCAAATCTGACCTATAACAACAAGCTTGATTTTCAGGTCAGAAAAAATAATTTAATCATTATTCAACTGAAAACCACAGAGTTGCCTGGTATAGCGGACAGTAACTGGCATCACTATGCTATTGTGATTGATAAAGATAATTTCACGACCAATTCTGCCATTTATGTTGATGGGGTAAAATTGAATTCTTATCAGAATTTCAGCTGGAACGGCGATACTGGCACGATTGCCAACAGCGGTGAATTATGTCTTGGTACAATCAACACTTCCAGTACCAATAAATTTAATGGCGGGATTGATGATTTTGTGGTCTTTAACTATGCGATGCGTGATGAACATATTCAGACATTGTATAATCCACTGCTGATGTTGCATTTGCCATTCATTGCTGACAGTTCTATTGTATCCGACAACAGTAAAAATGGCTTAGACGGGGTGGTCAATGGCACGGTAACATTTCCCGCCGGCAAACTTGACGATGCGATTAAATTTGGCAGTAACGGTTATTTAAGTATAGGTTCGGCGCCGGAACTTAATTTCAATCAGAATAATTTTTCGCTCGGCTTTTGGTGCAAACGGAATGATAAAGATGTGACTGCAAATATTATGGGCAGATATTATAATTCAAGTAATTACTGGCGGGCAACCATCAGCTACCATGATAAACTTGAGTTCATCGCCATGGTTGGCGGGGTTACGCAGGCACAAATCAAAACCGGTGAATTACCAAGCCTGATTGATGACAATAATTGGCATTACTATACCCTGTCTGTTGATCGGACAAATGCGAATAACTGCTCATGGTATGTTGACGGTCAGTCAATTAGCAGCTATCAGAATCGTATTGCGATAAGCGGCAATGTAATTGATAACAGTGGTGATCTGTTTATTGGTAAAATCTATGCCAACAGCAGTAATATGTTAGATGACGCCATGGATGAATTGAAATTTTTCAGACGTGATTTGAATGCAAGTGAGATTTTAAATCTATATAAATCATATTGAAGCCCTAAAATTATTTATACCCAAACTTTAACCTAAATAATTGGTTTCAGAGCCATTGGAGCTGAAGTTATTGCTCAGATAAAAAGTTTCAAAGTAACCGCACTAAAATAATCTTAATTAACAGGAAGATGTTATGACCTCAAGAGAACGAGTGTTAAAAACAATAAATTTCCAGGAGCCGGATCGGCTGCCGAAGGATCTCGGTGGCACCACCGGAGCATCAGGTATTCACCTGCTGGCCTATAAAAATCTGCGAGAATATCTGGGGCTTTCGACTGAAAATATTAAATGCAATGATCTTATGCAGCAACTGGCGGTGATTGACTTTGATGTCATGGAACGCCTGCATCTCGATGTCATACAGATTGAACCGACAAGTTTTATGCCTGACTGGAATCCATATCAACTCTATGATGATTTTCCAGTGCTGGTGCCGGGTAAGCCGGTGCTGACCCGGCAAAATAATCAATGGTTGCTGAAAAACAGTGCCGGACAACGTTTTATTAAACCCGACAGTTCATACTATTTCGATGCTGAAGACGGGAAAAGCTGGTTCAGCTTCCCCATTGAATTAACTGACGAATATCTGACTGAACTGCAATGTCGTACCCGTGAATTGTATGAAACGACGGATTATGCGTTGGCGGGCAAATTCGGCGCGGCATTCGGCAATACCGCTGACCCCGAATTTCTGATGGAAATGATGCTTGAACCCAATGAGGTGGATGACAGATTGAACGTTGAATGCGAACAGGCTATCAAAAGACTTAAATTGATTAATCAGGCAATTGGAGACTATCTGTTCTGTGTTGTCGCCGCCAATGATCTCGGCACCCAGCGTTCACTGCTGCTCAGCCCGGAAATGTTCAGAGAACGTTTAATGCCGCATCATCAGAAATATATTGACTGGCTGCATGAGCATACCAGGATGAAATATTTTCTCCATTCCTGCGGCGCGATTGAGCCGTTGATTGAATCGCTGATTGAGATGGGAGTTGATATTCTCAACCCAATCCAAACCTCCGCGGCTGGCATGGAACCTGAAAAATTAAAAGAAAAATATGGTGGCAGGATTGTCTTCTGGGGCGGAGGCTGTGATACTCAATATGTATTAGGTAAAGTTCCGGTTCCAGAACTAATCGAACATGTCAAGGAACGTATTAAGATTTTCGCTTCGGGCGGCGGCTTTGTCTTCAATCAGATACATGCCATTCAGGCTGATATTGTCCCCGAAGATATCTGCGCCATATTTGATACCGCCCATAAGTTCGGTCAGTATCCGTTAAATATCAATTAAAAGGATAAAATAGCATCAATAACTTAAAGGAAACTTAAGTAGTGAAAAAAATTAACAAATTAACTCTTGTAATCATTATGTTAATGGCGAGTTCAACATTTACCTTCGGCAAAAACCTGATCACAGAGAATCCATCGTTTGAGGTCGGTCGCTGGGGCTTTGATCCTATGCCCTACGTTTTTATCCGGAATTGGCAGAAATACATTTACCCCGTGGTGACCGATAAAACTGCCGCCCACGGTAAATATAGTCTGAAACTTTCAAACCCAACCGGCATGGATGCCCTTGATATATGTTTTACCCCTTTTAAAATTACCCAAAAAACTCCGGTTATAGTCTCGTTTTATGCAAAAGGGAAAACCAATCGCAGTCGGCTGAATGTCGCGATTAAATGCGGCTGGAATCGGATCGGCAGTAAAACCTTTAATTTGTCAACCGAATGGAAACGTTACTCGCTTCCCATGGTTTTGGGAAATGACTTTGTCAAAGAGGCTCGCGGTAGTGGCAGACAAAACTATTATGCGCTGGTAATGACTATGAATGGCAACCGACAACACCAGCCAATGACAGTATGGGTTGATGCGATTCAGATTGAAAAAGGCGACAGGGCAACCGAGTTCCAGCCCGGGAAAAAACTGACGGCAGCAGTAGATTTTTCAGATTACAAACAGCGGCGGCTGTTAATTTATACAGTTGGAGATAAACCAAAAGCCATTTTAAACATCTATTCTACAAGCGGCAGGCAACCTTATAACGCAGATTGTACAGTCACAGACGTTATCAGCAACAAGGTGGTTTGGCGTAAAAAGCTACAGGGTAGATTAACTGAAGACGGTCATGACGCTGTAACCATAAATCTACCGGCGATGCAACGTCGGGTTTACCTGCTCAAGGTAATAGTTAAATCTGGAGATGAAACGACTACTGCCTTGCGTTCCTACGGCGCGATTCAGGATTTAAGCAACAAACGGCAGGGAAATCCATACTTCGGCGGCAGTATTGAAACTATGGAGCCGCACCGTTCATTCATGTATGGAGTTACCCCCGATTACCGTTTGAGCTGTAATAAACGTTCACCGCAAATTTATATTGATTTGGCAAAAAAGATGGGGTGGCAATGGGTACACCTCTACCATCAGGTCAGTATGAATGTCGTTGCGCCGCAACGTGGAAAACTTTATTGGCAGGACAGCGATACGCTGGTGAAAATGCTCCGTAATGCCGACCTTGAGATTATGGCATTGCTGAGCTCGCATGGCAGTATCAAGCAGGTTCCACGCTGGGCATACAGTGATAAAAAAAGTCTCGGAGGTACTTCCAGAGGCAAAGGTGCCACACTGATTGACAATAAAATCTATGAAGAGTACTGTTACCAGGCGGCAAAACATTATAAGCAGCAGATTCCATGGTGGGAGAGCTGGAATGAACCCAGTGTCAAAATGCGTCCGCAGGAATATCTGCCGATTCTCAAAGCCTGTTATAATGGCATAAAACGCGGCAATCCGCAGGCCAAAGTGCTAGGATTATGCGGCACTTGGGACATCGGCGGCGATCTCTACGGCTGGGTCAAAAGAATGATGAAACTTGGTGCTGATAAATATATGGACGCTATCAGCATTCACGGCTATCATGTCAAAGAGCGTGATTACGGTCGTCAGGTGGCAAATATCGCCCGCCGGATCAGCGGTAAAAAAATTGATGTTTGGGATACCGAGTCCGGCAACTGGGTGCGTCCGCTGTATGGAATTCAGGAATTTTTCAAACCGAGCGGGAACAAAAAACAATTGGAGGGTGAACAGGCTGCTGATGAAATATTCAAACATATTGTCAATGAACTGGCATCAGGCATGAAACGGCAGTCATATTTCAATCTTGACACCACCTATGACCGGATGGGCAAACCGGAACTGACGCTGGTTCATTTTGACGGTTCACCGGACGCCGGACTGATTGCCGATAATACCGTGGCCGAATTTTTAATGGACTCGGCATTGGCAAATGAACCGGTCGTGGCCGGTAATAGTGTAGTCTATATTTTTAAACGTAACGGTCGTACCCCGTTAGCCGTTTACTGGAATAACGATTTGACAACAACCGCAACTCTGCAGTTAGACCGCAGCAAGGTAAAGTTGTATGATGTCTTAGGCGGGACGTTGGCTTTACAAGGCAATGACAGCAAAACCGCTTTGCCGCTTGATCGTCACGTCAGACTGCTGGAAGGCGTTGGCATTTCCACCGCGCAGCTTAAAACCGCCTTTGAAAATATGGTGGTCAAAGGCTTGGCACCGATTACGGTAAAACAGGTTATCCTTGATACTGATGGTAAACAGCCACGCTTAAGAGTGACTTTTAAAAATCTATTGAATTTGCCAAGCAGCTTTAAGCTTACAGTGAAACGTTCCGGCGGTTTGACGGTAACTGTACCGGAAAAACTGACCATTGCCCCGTACGCAAGCCAAACAATTTCCTGTCCGATAACAATAAAATCCAACGGTAAAACGGGGGGAACTATCCTGCTTGTGGCAGAACTGCCGGAGCAGACTCTAGCATTTAAGCTGCGCGTGCCGATAATAACGGCACATTTTACCAATTCCGCTGTCAAGGTTGACGGACGTGCTGATGAGCCGGTCTGGCAACAGGCAGCAACTCCACAATCGCAAGGTGACTGGGTAAACTTTAAGACTGCCTGGAATCGCGACGGACTCTATTTTTTCTGCAAGGTTAAAGACGCTGATATTGTCAATTACCATGACCGGGCAAAAATTCCAGTGTGGAACAGTGACGGCATTGAGCTGTTTTTTGACCTCGACCGTCATGGTGATTTGAGCCAGCCGGTCTTTAATGGTGATGATTTGCAACTCTCATTTGCCAAAGGCAGCAGGAGCCATCCGGCGAATGAGGTGAATGTCGGCCCGAAGAATTTTGCCGGTAATAAAAAATTCAACCTCTCCGAGGTGAAATTTGCCGCCCACGACACTGATGACGGTTATTATATGGAAATCATGATTCCATGGCAAGCATTAAATGCGTTAGTCAAACGCCCCGAAGCTGTCTTGGGATTTTCTTTCGGCGTCCGTGATATTAATAAAAACTTTAAACCCAATCAACGCCTTATCTGGAGCGGCAGTAATAAAAATTATCGTGACACCTCGGGCTTTGGACTGCTGATCCTAAAATCGGCTTCAGATAAATAACTTGGAGAATATATGAAAATTATTATTATAACAATTATCCTGCTTTGCAACAGTTTATATGCAGGAAAAACCCTGGTGGATGAGGATTTCAATCGCGGTCGATTAAACACGGCTAATGCCTATATCCGTAAAGGTGAAATCATTAATAACGGTTTCGGCAACCGCTATTTTACAATGAAACAGGGCGAGGGAATGCTCTATTTTCCCTATCAGAAATATCTAAATCATGATGTCGGAACGGTGGAATTTGATCTGAAATATCTGACCTCGCCGGTTGATATTATGAAATCAAGCTGCCTGATCTTCCAAGCTCACCTCTATGGATGCAAGGCTCATTCCAATGTTATTGAACTGATTCACGGCTGGGGTAGAGGTCTCTTTCTGCTGGTTAGTGACAAAAACGGTAAACGCCATATCATCAGGTATCCCAAGGTGATCGACTGGAAAACGGGCGAATGGCATCATATCGCTTTTTCCTGGCGACTCAATCGCCGGAAAACCGCTGAAATTGCCCTCTATATCGATTATAAACTGGTCGGTAAACTGACCGATTTAACCATTGAGTTTAACCAAGCGGCGCAAAAAAAGGCCTATTCGGTGGCAAAACCGAAAAATGTCCGGGAGCATGTCCAATACAGTTACCATTTCGGCGGTGCCGGCGGTAAAAAAAACTATAATGTCGCGTTCGATAATATCAAAGTCTATAATTATGTGCGCCGATTCTATGGAATCAATATAGCAAAATAAAGGAAATATAACCATGGCAAAATTTGTGAATATTGCAAGCGTGCATTTTCAGATAACCGCGGAACGCGGAGTGCCGGACGCACAGCAAAAGGTGCTTGAACAGTTTGCCGAGGCCACTGAACGGCTGAACGGTACTGGCGTTGATCTGCTGATAACCTGTGAAGGAATGGAATCTATCGGTCAGACGGTCACTCAGGCCGAAAGTCCGGAGCGACCGGGTGCACTCTACGAAACCTATCGGAAATTTGCAGTGGAAAATCGCTGCACGGTGGCTGGTTCAATAAAACTTGAAGCGGACGGAAATGTATATAATGCGTTAGCATTTATCGGCCCTGACGGACAGTTTCTGGGCGACTACCGTAAAAACTACTTGACTGCGGCTGAATTAAAACCGGGGCTGACTCCCGGCAATGGGGCGAAAGTGATTGATACCCCGGCCGGCCGTATCGGCGGTATAATCTGCTTTGACCTTAATTTCGATACGCTACGCAATCAGTATCACGCCTTGCAACCGGATATTCTCGTTTTTTCCAGTATGTTTCACGGTGACCATCTGCAGGCCAACTGGGCCTATCAGTGCCGAGCCTTTTTCGCCGCCGCCTGTAAAGATAACAGCAGTGATATTGTCGATCCGCTGGGGCGCGTTATCGCCTCGACCAACTATTACGGCAGAATAGCTCGGGCTCGTGTCAATCTTGATCGTTTCATTATGCATCAGGATGGCAATTTAAAGCGTTTCCCGGATATTCGCCGTCAATATGGCGATGAGGTGGAGATTGAATGGAATTCCGCCTTAGGGGTGGCAATAATGTACAGCCATTCACAGCAACGTTCCGCGAGCGACATTGCGGCCGAATTTGACTTGATGGGACTGGATAAATTTCTGCAACAAAGCTTGCGGGTATGCAATAAAAAGGAACAACCATAAAATGTTAAAAACAACACTAATCCATCCACAAATATTGTCAGCCTTAGCCAGTTCCGGGCATTTCTCGCAAGTTTTGATCGCCGATGGTAATTTTCCAGTGGCTACATGTTCGAATCCACTCTCAAAAAAGGTTTTTCTCAATTTAGCTCCTGGGGTGTTGAACTGCATGCAGGTCTTACAGGTTTTACTGACAGCAATACCGGTTCAGAGTGCGACGGTTATGCAGCCGCCGACAGATTTTTATCCGGAAATTCATACTGAATATCGGCAGATGCTGGACAATGACATTGAGATTACAGAGATGGAGCGGTGGAGCTTTTATGACAGGATAAAATCTTCAGATACTTCACTGATTATTGCGACCGGCGAACAACGTCGGTTCGCCAATTTACTATTAACCATCGGCGCAGTAAAACTGTCGGAAGAAAATTTTTGATAAAACTATAGAATACAGGACATAAACAGATGACTTCAAGAGAACAATATCCGTGGCTGCAACAATCACGCACTCTGCTGGTTGATGCCTATTGGCCGCCGCTCAATCCGAAATTGGAATTTGATGCGGATAAATTAATCAAAACAGTACAGGATGCTAATGCCAATACCATCCGTTTCGGTACTATTGGCAAGTATGCCCTGATCCAAAATGAGTTTGTGCCATTGCACCCTGAACTCGGCGAACGCGACCTGTTGCGAGAAACGCTTGACGCTGCCTGCGACAAGGATATAAAAATAATCGCTTACGTCGCGGTTGGGCATGGTTTACCACGTTCCTTAATGCTTAATCAACGTCCACAGTGGAAGTTTTTGCTTGATGATGGGTCAGTGCCACCCGGGGTCAGACATTTCGGTGGAGAATTGACGGTTCCACCTTGTCCTTTCGGTCAATATTATGATGATATTCTCAATTTCATCACCTATCTGGTTGATAATTACGCGATTGACGGGCTCTATCTTGACGGCCCCTATTATAATTGGAATATGATGAGCAGGCGGCAAGTCTGTCAATGCGAAAAATGTCAACAACTGTTCAGCGATGAGACCGGTTTGAGATTACCGGCAAACAGTGAGCTGTTTGATAACGACGAAATAATCAATCACGAGCTGGTGGCAACAATGGATAACTGGATCGGAGCACGGCTTTATCAACTTTTTGATAAAATTATTCATATCGCCAAATATGCTAAAAATTTACCGGTGATGTTTAATGCGTTTGCCGCTGCCGCCCGCCCACCGCAATGGGAACAGAAAATGCTCAAATTAGCCGACGGTTTCCTGCTTGAAGCTGAACTGGGCGGACTGCGGGGACTCGGAGTCGGCGACTATTATCAGAAAATTATCTGGCGCTATACACACCCGCATACCGCCTGGCCACGGATCTCAACCCCTAATATTGAACGCCAGAACCAACATTCAGGTTATGAAACGTTAACCTGGGGCGGGGTGCCGATTATCTCCTACGGCGGTCGATTATGTTTTGACAACTGCTGTCAAACGCCGGTTGCCGAACTGTTCGGTTTCATGAAAAATAATCAGTCATTACTTGAAGCTACCGCTACCAGTAAATTTATTGGCATTGTCAGCGAACAGCGGATCAATGCCCTGTCGAAACATGCTAAAGCTGCTCTGGCCGGATCCTATAAACTGTTCCAAAGCGCGGGAGTACAGACCGGGATTGTCACTAACGGTGCTCTGGTTGATTTGCAGGTGTTACAACAGTATCCAATAATATTTTTCCCCGGCGATGTTATAATCGGAACAGAACAAGCGGCGTGTTTGCGTGAATATGTCAGAACTGGCGGCACCATGATTGCGACCGGCAATGCTTCACTCTGTGATAATAAATTTCTGCTTAAAGATCTCTTTGGTGTGACTGTCATTGAACCTGATGAACACTTAACCGAAAACCTTCAATTCTGGTCAGGTCTGTGGGATATATACCTGCAGTGGCATAAAAACCCAACGTTGCTTCCGGTAACGGATTTTAAATGGATCCGCAATACCGCTGACAGTGAATGTTTAGCTGAAATTATCCCGGGAACCAAAGCACAATCGCTTACGCCGGCAATTATAAGACATCCTTTCGGAGCGGGAACCTGTTTTTATATCAACTTCCCGATAGAGCGACTCTATAATGAACTGGAGGTGCCGGAATTTGTTAATATTATCGAAACTATGCTTGACACTAACAGTGAACAGTGTCCAGTAAAAATAGCCTGTTCACATCGCCTCTATCTTTCATTGAAAGAAAAGGCATCAGTCAAAGTCATCTATCTCTGCAACCCTTCTGCGGTTGGCCGCACTTTTACCGTCTCAGCGGAACTGAAGAGTGAACTCAGGGCACAGCGAGTCTACAGTTTGACCACTGGGAATGAGCTAGCCTGCCGCTATGACAAGGGACTGATTATTATTGAAAATCATAGTTTTGAGAATTTTGAAGCTATTGCGGTGATATTGCCGGATAAATAAAAGGAATTAAAATTATGGGAAAACTTACAGGAAAAAATGTTCTTATCACCTCAGGGGGTCAGGGGATAGGCAAAGAAATTACATTTGAAATGATCAGGCAAGGCTGCAATGTTGTAGTTTCATACCTTTCAAGCAAAGCAGGTGCAGATGAAGTCATGGCACTTGCAAAAGAACATACTTGCCAGGCAAAAGCTGTTAAAGCTGATTTGACCGACGAAAACGACTGCAAAAAATTAATGCAAGAAACTATTGCTTTGCTTGGCGGGTTGGATATTCTGGTGAATAATACCGGCAGTTTGGTTGAACGACGCTGGTTATCAGAAATCGATCATGATTTCTGGTATAAGGTGATTGATATAAATATGACCTCAATGATGATGATAACTCGCGAAGCGACACCATTTCTGAAAAACAGTAGTGAAGGTGCTGCAATTATCAACCTATCAAGTCTGGCCGGACGTAAAGGCGGGCATGCAGGATCACTAGTTTATGGCATGGCAAAAGGCGCAGTCCTAACCTGGACACGTGCATTAGCAGCCGAGCTTGGTCCAGACGGCATCAGAGTAAATGCTCTAGCACCCGGACTTATTCTCGGCACCAGTTTCCACGCCACCCACACAACAAAAGAGTCAGCAGAACAGACCGTAAGCGGTATTCCATTAGGACGTGCCGGCAACCCGGCTGATATAGCCAGAGCAACGGCATTCCTAGCCTCGGAGTATGATGGCTTCATTACCGGTGCCACTCTAGACATCAACGGCGGCGTCTACTGTGCCTAGGACTTAGAATAAAAAATCACGCACTAAATTATAAATCCTATATAACTGATTCGCCAGCAGTGGGGTCAAATTTGGCGGTTAGAATCTGTGAATTGTATTTTTTTCTTGAATTACGAATCATCGCAATTAGTTGCTGGCCAGCTCTTAGACCTGTTTCATAACGATTGATAGTAATACTTGTTAATTTCGGAGTTACATTTGGATTGATCCCATCAATGCCGATCACTTTAATATCTTCAGGTATTTTCAATCCGTATTCTTTAATCGCATCATAAATACCCGGTGCCAAATGGTCGTAAGCTGTGATTACCGCCTGCGGAACTTGATGTTGCAATATTTTTATCATTGCTTCATAACCACACCTAGCAAATGGGGGAGTATTTTCAATCAAGTTGCTATTCAACTCTCCTTTTTTTTGAATTGCCGCTAAATAGGCATAAAACTTATTCAGGCTCAACAAGTGTTCGCCATCAGCAGAAGTTTGTCCGATATAAGCAATATCTTTTATTTTTAATTTTCTCAGATAAGCTATGGCATCCGCAATTGCACTGCCGGTATCGGTGTGTACCGAAATCACCTCCGGCAGTTCAGACTGCTCATTAACTAAAATAAACGGAACTTTACTACGCTTGAGCCGTTTTATCTGTTCTGTATTATTTGTTCCTATCAGAATTTTCCCGGCGGATGGCACTAAATCTTTACAAACATGCTTTAATCCACCACGTTTTGTATTTTCCTCAATGGTAGTCAAAACCAACTTAAAGCCTGTACCATTTATCCCATCAAGAATTCCCCGCCACGTTTCGCTGTAAAATGGATGGGTGAATATTTCAGAAGAACCGACAAAAAGAAGTTCAATCAATGACTCTTCAATTTTTTTTGTTTCCCCGGTGATAAAGGTTCCACGCCCGGGTTTGCGGTAAAGAATCCCCTTTGCCACAAGCTGGAGAATGGCTTTGTTCAATGTTTTAAAATTAACCTCAAACTCAGCGACAAGATCAAGCGTTTTGGGTAATTTATCACTGTAAACTCCATCAGCAATGCGCTGTTCTAATATCTTTACAATTCCAGTTTGTTTATTTTCTATTGACATAAGATCCATCCATTACTAAATAATTAATCAACAATAAATTTCATTATTTTCATGCTCTTAATATATATGCCTATAATTTTTTTCAAGTTTTATTCATTTTTTTATCTTTTTTTGTTGACTTTTACAATAAAACCATATATAATACCATAAGAAAGAACCTATAATATCATAAGGAACAAGCGAATGAAGCGATCTACATCCAAAGCTATTGTAATAGAATGTCCTTATCGGGCATCATATCGCGACATCAAGTTAACAAAAGTTACTCCTGACAGCATCATCTGCCGGACCACTATGAGTGCAATAAGCTCTGGAACCGACATGAAAACTTGGAAAGGTCAACAACATCCGGAGCAATGTTATTATCCGCTAGTGCCTGGATATGAAAATATTGGAGTCATTGATGAGATTGGTCCAGAAGTTCAAACAGCGTTGAAAGTTGGCGACCGGGTTATGATTAATGAATGCCGTCAATTCGGGGATGTTTGTGCAGCATGGGGCGGTAGCGTACAATATTCAGTTAAAAATAGTGAAACTGCACCATCGCCATTTGATTATGTAGTAAAAATCCCTGATAATGTCAGTGACCAGGACGCGGTTCTTGCATATTTAGCCAGTGTTGCATTAAAAGGTATAAAACGTTTTTCATTTGACGACAATGAAACGATTTTAGTAACAGGTGCGGGAATGATTGGGATTAGTGCAGTTCAAATACTTAAGATAATGAACCCGACAGCCAAAATAATTTGCATCGACCGTTCGCAGTTTCGCTGTGAGATAGCCAAGCATTATGCAAACCATGTCTTTTTAGCTGACGGCAGTGAAGTTGAAAAAATCGCAGCGCTTACCGATGGAAATATGGTAGATAAAGTAATAGAGTGTACTGGGAATGCCACTATTGTTGGTACGCTACATCAATATATAAAATCTGGAGGTTGGGAGGATAATGACAAACCCGCACATATTCATCTACAAGGTGATTATCCTGAAACCGTGGTTATGGATTCATGGCATCGCTGGTTTACCAAAAACTGTACGCTTACGATGACTTGCGCATTATCTGCCGGATGCAAAGAACAAATTTTACAGTGGATGAGTGAAGGTAAATTCAATACCAAATATCTGCCGCTGGAAATGTGGCCGGTCGCGGAATGCCACAAAGCTTTTGAATATAAAGCGACTGAAGGCGAAGCAGTGTTCAAAATTTTATTCAACTGGGAGGATGAAAAATGATTCTGGGTAATGCAGCATGGGGGTTTCGTGAAACTCCACTTGAAAGACGATTGGAAATAACCCGTGATATGGGATTTAATTTGTTGGAATTGCAAATTGCCGGGCATGAAAATGATTTTTTACAGTTGGATGCGAGTGATGAAGCTATTAGTGAAGTAAAAGAGTTATTTAAAAAGTATAGTATTAATTTAGTTTGTGCTTCTACTGGGAATGATTTTACTGGAGCTGATGAAGCTGAGTCTATTAGCGGAATGGAAAGTATCAAAAAGGTCATTGATATCGCGCAAAAACTGGAAATTAAATATCTGCGTATCTTTGCCGGATTCAGTCCTGTAGATGAGGTTACCGGGACTCGCTGGGCGTTTATGATCAAGATGCTTAATGAAGTCTTGGAATATGGAGCTAAACATCACGTCTTGCCGTCAATTGAAACTCATGGCGGCGTGGAAGAGTATCTTGATGGTATTAGGCATTTTGCCAGCACCAGTACGGTTATAGAAAAATTGAATAAGATTTTTAGTGAATTAAAATATCCATTTGGCATCGTATTTGATCCCGCTAACTTGGGTGCTGTTGGCATGAATGAGGATGAAATAATAGCATTATATCAGGAGTTGGGTGAAAAAATAGCCTATTTTCACTTAAAGGATTTTTCCCTGAATCGAAGCGGAGCACTTCAGCCTTGTGCCTGTGGCGACGGTCAGCTTGATTGGAATAAATTAATGACAAAATTCGACGAATTCACCGGACCGGGAATGATCGAATATGAATTAACTGAAGATATTACCGCTGGCCTAAAACGCTCACAGGTATTACTGCAAAATCAGTTTGCATTGGCAGTATGATCTAAGGGCTCACAAAAATTACAGAAGAGAGAAAAATGCACCAAACAACAACAAAACAGATAAAACCAGTACCACGTTATCGTCATCGACGAATAAAGAAAAGTACTGATAATTACGCCACGGCCTCAAAATTAAGTTTAGTGCATTTGCAATTAACCGGAAAATGCAACCTGCGCTGCCCATTCTGCGGTCAATGGGGAGAAAACGGTTATTTTCATGGCAAATCGGATAAATCAGAACTTTCAGTTGCTGAATGGGTGCGTGTAATTGATGAAGCTGTAGCTCTGGGGCAAGCCAGCAATACCAAACCTGAATTTATTATTTGGGGCGGTGAACCATTGCTGTCGCCTGCCTTTGAGGTTGTTGCTGCTCATATAAATGCCTTGGACTGTAAAGCTGCGCTAATCACCAACGGCATTTTATTAAAGCAAAATGCTGAGACTATCAACCGCTATATTACAACCCTTTATGTTTCAATTGACGGGCCTGAAATTATTCATGAACAAGTGCGTAATGCATCGGGAATATTTACCAAGATTAAAACAGGGCTTAAAGAGATTGATCACAATAGAGTAAATATGGTTTGCATGACAACCGTATGTGAAGATAATGCTGAGGTTATTGATCAGATACCTTTTACCGCAGCCGACTTAGGGTTTGAAAAAATTATTATCCAGAACCTGATATATTGTTCATCTAAAATGGCTGACAATTATGCTGCCTGGCTTAACGCCAGTTATTGCCAAACGGCATCACAAGTTAAAACTTGGATAATTGACCAATTCGGAGCGTGGACGAACAAGGCTAGAGAACAGTTACAGACTATCAGAGCAAATATTGATAATAATATTTATCCGATTTCAGTAATAGTACATCCAGATGAATTGCTAAAACTCAATAGTATTGATTGGTACAATAGTGAAACAGCACTTAACAGCGAGCCGCCGTACTGTGAAATGCCTTTTGCCCATCTACAAATTACAGCAGATGGCAATGTCAATTTCTGTGTCGATTTCAGTGATTTTTCTCTTGGCAATGTCAAAAATAGAACGCTTGAATCATTATGGTCAGGCAAGGAAGCACGGCAATTCCGTGAAGATATAAAGACTGGACGCAACCCACTTTGCAGCCGTTGCCCATGGTTTTATAACAAACAATTAAAAACAGATTAGCAAGGAACAGAAGATGGGAAAGAACAAAATTATTTTTATGCCACATGCCAATATTCAATATTCACAACTTGATCCGGCACGTCGCCAATGGGTAATGAAAAACTCCTACGAACCACTATTTGACCTAGTTGCTAATGGCAATTACAAGATTGCTTTTGAAGCTTCAGGTAAGACGATTGAAGAGCTGGCAAAGCAGGCTCCTGAAGTTTTAGACAAACTCAAAAATTTAATTAAAGCAGATAAGATTGAGCCGGTATCATCACCGCATATTCATATCATGCTGACAAATATTCCTGAAGAGATTTGTCTGGATACGCTGAAATATGCCCTCGACGTATGGGAAAAATATGTTGATGTTCGTCCTGAAACTGGCTGGAATCCCGAATGCGGCTGGGCCTCATACCTACCGGAGCTTTATAAGAAAGCTGGATTCAAAAATTTGGTCATGGATGCCGACTCATTACTGCTCTCTTTTGATGAAATAAGAGAGGCTACCGGACTTACTTATGATGTTCAGGGGCATAGCAACAAAAATCATCTCTTCAAAATTGAAGACTATATTCAGGATAAACCTGAATTTTTGAAATTCATCACCAATCCATCAACATCTGCGAACGGCTTGAATATGATTTTCCGTTCCGATTGTATGGCTAACCCAATGCTCTGGTTCCTGATGGGGGCAACTGAAGGGATGCGCGATGAACCGGTATCAATCGAAGAAATTCGCGAAATGTTCAGTAAGTGGCAACAGCGTATTACGGCAAGTGGTTCATTTATTATGCCTTATGCTGAAGATGCCGAATATATTGGAACTTCGGCCTATTTTTATGTTAAACAGTTTAATCAGGCGCGTTTCTTTGAGCCGGAACCTGAAAGTATTGGTCGTTTTAAACAGTTGCTGGATACGGCGATTGAGCTCGGCTACGAACTGTCAACGCCGTCAGAAGTTATCAATGCTTCAACTAAAACCTTTGCCAATGAATATATTAATTGTATCGAAAATGGGGTTGCGTGGCATGGCGGAACAGCTAAAGCCTGGGCTAACACTGAATATTCACTCATCATGGATCCGGTCTGTTTAGCAATGCTTAACGGTATTAAAGCAATTGCTAATTACCTGAATATTTCACTGGAAAGTTTGGATAAAGATCTGGGCAAGGCCATGAAAGCCTTAACCAGTGCCTGGGTATCTGACTCACGTTGGCCCCCCGCACCGACTTCGCCGGGACGGTTCAATGTTCAGGAGTCAATTGCCGATATGTATGAAACCAACCAGGCAATTAAAGCGGCGCTGGTTAACCATAAGATCGAAACACTGCGTAGCCTCTATTCGCCGGAATTGATGGGAACTCAAATCAAGATGGTTGAAGATAAACTTATGGCTATGGAATACTTTGGAGAATAATATTTAGTTTTTTAATATACAAACGTTAAATTTCGAGATAAACATAAATTATATATGGTATATACCATGGTTTAATACCTCTTTTTATTGAAAACATAAAAAAAGGGTTGCAATTATAGTATATTTACTGTCACATGTGTCCTAACAATTTTTGAAAAAGAGTAAAAAGAGAGTGGAGCAACCTTATCCGTAAAGTATATTACGGTAGCTCAAAAAAAGGAGGCTCCACAATGATAAATACATCGTTAAGTTTGTT
>JAKIUY010000007.1 GCA_021647315.1 Victivallaceae bacterium | reverse complement strand
AAAGGGCGTCAGTATGCCTTTGCGGTGTCTGCGGCGCACCCGGCACTGGACAGACGGCGGTATTATCGGATCCAAGGAGTTTATTCTTAATGTGGCGGCACATTTTGTTAAAGACAAAGAAAAGCTGTTGAAAAAGCAGTTCAGCTGCGGCATGACTGATACCGGGGAATATCTGTACTGTTTCAAACGGTTAAGTTTTGCTGTTTGTCACAACTAAGGACTCACAATATTTAAATTTTTATAATTCTTCCAAAATCAATATTCCGAAAACAGTCATGCTGCTACCCACTAGTTTAAGATTTCATGCAATAGACAAAGCGGTTAAGTTGATTGAGATCTTTGATGATTTTTATATTTTTGAAACTACCGGTCGAATTCAGAAAATTTTTGAGTCCAATACCCTGCGTTGCACCGATTTCAAAAATTGCCTGTCCCGAATCATTCATCAACGGTGCCATTTGCAGAGCAGCGCGTTTAATAATTGCCAAGCCGTTATCTTCGGCAAACAGAGCACTTCTCGGTTCGTGATTTTTAACTTCAACCGGCAGCCGATCATATTCCGTCTGACTTATATAAGGTAGATTGGCGGCAATATAATCAAAGATAGTGTTATTTAATGCCGCCAGCAAATCACTCTTGAGAAAAATTACATTGTCAAGCTTACAATTTATGCGGTTACGTTCGGCTATTTCCAATGCAGCGTCACTAATATCAAGTCCGGTAACCTGCAAGTCCGGTCGTTCAAATGCAATTGCCAAAGCGATTGCTCCGCTACCTGTTCCGACATCGCAAACCGTTCCGCCAGCAGGTGCATCACGGCAGATGCGTTCGACCAGCAGTTCCGTTTCAGGGCGTGGAATAAGTACTCCGGGTCTTACTTCCAGACAGATATTCATAAAATATGCCCTCCCCTGAATATATTGCAGCGGTTCACCGGCAATCCGGCGCTTGACAATGGTTTCAGCTTGATACTGCACCGTTTCAGTTACCGGTTCAGATGCAAGCATGAATAAATTAGGTCGCGTGGAGTCGAGCAGTTCAGCGAGAATAATTTCCGCTTCAGCCCCGGCGGATTCAATGTTACCAGCAGTCAAATCATCCCGAATATTTTTTAATAATTCAAATGTCGTCATAGATTAATTTTAGATTTTAGATTTTAGATTTTGGATCAGCAATTAAAGACTACCGTGCATGCTATAACTATTTTTGGGCAGGGATATAGACTACGGCATTAATTTCAGTTCCAGTGGCCATTGATGATTTGATGCAGAATTCATCCGCATAGTTCCGCATATTCGGCAGGCCAAGTCCGGCGCCAAAACCTAGTGCCCGAATCTTCTCGCTGGCAGTGGTGAACCCCGGTTCAAGTGCTTTATCAACATCTGGGATTCCAGGACCTTTATCAACAACCGCAATTTTCACCTGATCAGGAAATATCTGCAGTTCCATTACACCACCCAACGAATGAATGATGACGTTAATCTCAGCTTCGTAACAGATTACCGCGATGCGACGAATAATTTTAGGATCAATACCATAGGATTTAAGGCGTTTTTTTACATTGGTCGAAGCCAGTCCGGCCAGGTCAAAATTATCGTGTTCCAAGTCAAAATGCAACTTATCATGACCACGTTGTGCCCCAGAGGTGCGCTGTAGCTCCAATGTTTCAAACTCTTCCGCAATTTCATTTACCCGCATCAGCAGATAAGATAGAATATCACTGTAAGTAATAATCCCGACAAGTTCTTTGCTCTCCGGTTCAGCCACTACCGGCAATCGTCCATAACGGTGCTTCTTGAAAATATTAGAAGCGGCAATTACTGAATAATTTTGCGGGACAGTTGCTGGATTATGGGTCATTTTTTCCGCAACCTCTTCATCAATGTAGCCATAATCGAATGCACTGACAATATCATCAATCGTTACCAGACCAACCAGCTGACCGTTGTCAACAATCGGTACGCCAGAATAACGCTTGTCCTTCATCTGCCGCTGGATTGTTCTGAAAGTATCATTCGAGGGAAAGATATCGACAGTTCGGGTCATTGCATCTTTTACTCTAATCTGATACATCAGTTCATGAA
Source organism: Victivallaceae bacterium (assembly GCA_021647315.1). Classification (GTDB taxonomy): domain Bacteria; phylum Verrucomicrobiota; class Lentisphaeria; order Victivallales; family Victivallaceae; genus JAKIUY01. Next base: position 81,566 of record JAKIUY010000007.1, on the reverse strand, counting down.
ACAGACGAATTTGACGATCCTTCATGGTCATACTAACAGTTCTCCACAAAACGCCCCAATCTAGTGCAGGCTTCAAAGATGGATAAATTTGCAACTATTATCGGAATACCATCCTGGCTGGCAATTGTCACTGCATTAAGTTCCGGTTTTTTGCCGCGTAAAATAATAATACAGGCGGCATTGGTAATATCAGCAGTACGAACAACCTGGGAATTATTAAGTGCGGTGATTAAAGCATAATTTTCCAGATCCATTGCCAGCAGATCGCTCATCAGGTCACTGGCGGCAAACGCCTCTACATGATTAGAAATATTCTCTTCTCCACAAATAATTTCACCGTCAAGTAGTTTATTTATTTCCCCGATAGTTGTCGGGATAATTTTAATCATTATAAGCACTCCTTCAGTTATTAAGGTGTCTAATTGGAAAAATGTTGTTAGAGATACAATATAACCCAGAAGTAAAAAAGCAAATAGTTGTGATGATTGCGGAAATATTTCTTCTAGAAGCATTTGATAAAAGTGGTTCTCCTTATATTATATAATAGCACAGGCGCTTGCAAAAGTCCAACACAAGTATGATTATGCAATTGTCTCTAATTAGACGGTACTCGAAAAGTCTTTTGAATTTTCCGCATCGTGAAAATTAAAGGCTTTTCTCCGCTCCGTCTGTGTTAAATTCAAAGAAAATTCTTTGGATTTTGGGCATTAAAGAACAAACCCGGCTTTGCCGGAACTAAAAACAGTAGCTTGCGACTTCCAGACGCATGGGCAAATAATCCCCAATGGGGGATTAGGGGTAACCGTTAAGCTTGAGTTCCGAGGCGAGGCATGCATTCAAGAAGCATTGAAAATGACAGCGCAGGAGCATCTGTCTTACTGGGCAGAACCCAAAGGTCAGCACATCATCCTAAGCTTAACAGTTACGGGATTATATAAATAAAACAGGATATAAAATGATGATTACCACCAAACATGAACTGCAAGAACTAGTAGATAAGGCTTCTCTGGCGTCGGCTGTCGCCCTGGACACTGAATTTGTCTGGGAACGAACATTTTACCCAAACCTGGGGCTGATACAATTGGCAATCGGTCGTGAATGCCATTTTATTGATCCAGTAGCGATTGCGGATATGGCTGCATTGGGTCAACTGCTGGCCAACCCTGACGTCATAAAAATATTACATGATGCACAACAGGATTTAACTATTCTAAAAAATGCAACCGGCGCGGTGCCTGCAAATATCTTCGATACCCGCCTCGCCTATGGATTTTGCAGTGATACCTCAATTCTATCTCTGGCAGCGTTACTAGAGAGAACCCTTGGCATTAATCTGACAAAAACAGAAACTAGAACCAATTGGCTGCAACGGCCGTTAAACAGCAAACAGTTGGAGTATGCTGCTGATGATGTCAAATATCTCACCGAAGTCATGAATTTAATTATAGTGCAGACAGAGAAACAACAGACGGCAGCTTGGCTCAAAGATGAGATGAAACGTTATGATGTCCCTGAACTCTATCTTGAAATCGAACCACAGAAATATTTCAGAAAAATAGGCAACACCGAGCGGCTGAATGGTCGGCAACTATCCATATTGCGTGAACTATCCGCTTGGCGGGAAAAAATTGCCAGAAAACTGAATCGGCCACGCGGTCATATTATCCATAACAAAGCTCTAATTGATTTAGTTTACCGCGCACCGCTCAGAATCGAAGATTTAAAAAGCATCAACCAATTGCATCCAAAAGCAATCGACAAATACGGCACATCGCTGGTTCATTGTATCGAAACCGCCATTGCGGTTCCGGCACATCAACAACCAACAGTCATGCCGAAGTTTTCCCAACGCACCGCAATAAAATTAATCATAACAGCAATAAAACACAAAGCTAAATCGATAAATATTGATCCGGCCTTGCTCTGTTCAAACAAAGAGCTCAATAATATTTTAAATTCAACCCCTGAAAAGAGCCACACTCAACCACTCTTTAACGGCTGGAGAAATGAATTCATGCAGGATATTTACCGAAACCGTGAAATCGCCGCTCTGTTAGGAATTAGTAAGCAATAATTAAAACCTCTTTTGAGTTTTTATTACTTAAGACATATTTATAATCCATTTTTTCACTTCGACTTGTTTATGAGATTTTTTAAGAATATCAACAAGTTCTTCGGTTGTCGGAATACCATCGTCTCGATAAGATATAACTAAAATATAATAAATTAATTAAAGCTTGGTAATTTATAATGACCTATAAAATTTTAGCACTTGAGCCATTCTATGGTGGTAGCCACCAGGCGTTTCTCGACGACTGGCAACAGCATAGTCGGCATACTTTTACCATACTCGGTTTGCCTGATAAATTTTGGCGTTGGCGTATGCGTCACAGTGCACTATATTTTGCCCGGCAACTGCGGGATGAGTTTGCGGGACGTATGGATTGGGATATTATTTTCTGTTCTGATATGCTTAATTTAGCTGAATTTCTTGGACTTGCTCCACCTGAATTGCGTAAATTGCCGACGATAGTTTTTTTTCATGAAAATCAACTGGCATATCCGGTACATGATGCAGCAAAACGTGATTCAAATGCCATTCTTAATAATTTTGTTTCAGCTCTGGCCGCTACCGAAATCTGGTTCAATTCTCGTCATAACCGGGATACTTTACTGACCGGGCTGCCCGGATTTTTTCAGCGGATGCCGGATAATCGCCCGCTTGCAGAGATTGAGCTTATTCGTGATAAATCAGTTATTATGCCATTGGGAATTAATCTGCCACAAGTCAAGCCGGTGGTACGAGAAATTAGCGAGCCCTTACATATTCTCTGGGCTGCCCGTTGGGAACATGATAAGAATCCTGAAGATTTGTTTACCGCCCTGCGCCAGATAAAACAGCGCGGTGGAAATTTTAAACTGAGCGTTATCGGGGAAAGTCCGGAACGAGTTCCGAAAATTTTCGAACATGCCCGCCAGGAATTCAACGACCATATAATCAACTGGGGATTCATGCCTTCCAAAGAAGAGTATGAAGCAGTATTGAATGAGGCAGATATTGTAGTTTCAACCGCAATTCATGAGTTTTTCGGTCTTGGCATACTGGAGGCAGTCGCTGCTGGGGCTTATCCACTACTGCCTGAACGTCTCGCCTACCCGGAAATATTCAGTGACGGCATTAAACCATATCAGGAATTTTTCTATGGACAGAGTGCAGATGAGCTGGCAAACAAACTGCTTGATTTAATTGAGATTCAGCGTAATAACGGTGATATTTTTGCCAGTTGCCCCGTTCTTCCACAATCCATTGCAGAGCAATACAGCTGGACAAAAAGTGCAGCTAGACTGGATAAACGGTTGGAAGCGGTAGCAGAACAATAAATTTATTATTTAACATCCCTAATTGCGAAGCAAGTAGGGCTAGACTGAGAATCTGACGTGGATAACATCACCGTCCTGAACGATATAATCTTTACCCTCAATGCGTAATTTTCCAGCATTTTTGGCACCGTTCCAACCGTCATATTCAACCATATCACTATATGAAACAGTTTCCATACGAATAAAACCGCGGCAGAGGTCTGTATGAATCTTACCTGCAGCTTCCGGAGCCGGAGTACCGGCAATAATCGTCCAGGCTCTTGTTTCCAGCGGCCCCGCGGTAAAATAGGTGCTATAGTTGAGTAACCGATAGCCCGTATGAATAACTCTGGTTAAACCGTTTTCAGTAATGCCGAGTTCTTCAAGAAACATTTGCGCTTCATCCGCCTCCAGTTGCGCGAGTTCTTCTTCAAGCTTGGCACATACCGGAATTACTTCAAGTTTGTGCTCTGACGCATATTCCAGCAGATTGGCAGTGGCTGGATCCTTACCGAAATCAACAAATGTATCTTCATCGGTATTAGCACAGACAAACGCCGGTTTCAATGAAAGCAGACCAATTTTAGTCGCGATTGCCGATTCTTTTGGATCTTCGTGATCATATTCAGGACGTTGTCCGTCACCCAATTGCTTAGCAAAACGCGCCATCAGTTCAAGTTCAGCTTTAGTTTCATCATCACCGGAACGGAGCAACTTACGGGATTTCTCCAGCTTTTTCTCAAGATAATCCAGATCAGCCAGCATCAGCTCAGTCATAATAACTTCAATATCATTACCAGGATCGACTTCACCGTCAACATGAATAACATCATCATCCTTAAAGCAACGCACCACATGGGCCAGCGCATCAACATTGCGAATGTGTCCGAGAAACTGATTCCCGAGTCCCTGTCCCTGACTGGCGCCCTCTACTAAACCTGCGATATCAATAAATTTCAGGGTTGACGGGATTATTTTTCCAGATTTTTCAAGTTTAGCCAGAACTTCCAGACGTTCATCAGGTACTGGAATCATTCCAGTATTCGGTTCTATAGTACAGAATGGATAGTTTGCAGCAACAGCGCCGCCGTTACTCAAGGCATTAAACAACGTTGATTTACCGACATTTGGCAGTCCAACAAAACCACATGAAAAACTCATTTTTATATCCTTGGTAAATTAAAAAAGCCCGCCTAATGGCGGGCTGAAATTTATATTACTATGATTTGCTGCTTATTCAGCAATCGCAGTATCATCGTAGAAGAAATTATATGGGTTATGCTCGATATCGAACACCCATGGTGGACGCATCAGCGGTCCATAGCCCCAGCCTTCGTCATTCGGATCGTCAGTGCAACCCGGCAACATCATCGGGAACGTAACAATATCGACCACCCCGACACATACTCTGGCAACAGTAAAAGCAATCCCTTTGAATACACCATAGGTCAATCCAGCGATTTCACCTTTTTCCTTAGTTACATCATAAGGCTTCATTAATAACTCACCCCAGCAGAATGCAATATTTGCAATACCTCTACTAAATTTCTCAATCGGATCTCCGGCAAATGAATTAACAGAGACGAAAAATGTACAGAAGAGAATAAGCATAACCAGCGATTTCTTAGCAAACTTCATGAATTAACCCTTTATTTAAAATTTTGTTGATTAGACAGGTAAAATGTATTTAAATCTAAAAACTTTTAGAATATAGCTTGAATATTTCCAAAAATCAAGAAAATTCATTAGTAAAGTTCAATGTTTTTACAATAATACATCCATTCGGCTAAGATTAAGCCATTTTTGCCGAAGATAAAAGCTAAAATATCGAAAAATAAAATTAATTACTTAAGGAAAGTTCATTATGACCGACAATCACAAAAACAATACTGGCGATAGCCGTTTCTCAACTCTTTCACTGTTAAAAAAATCTGAGAACAATTATCCTGACTCACCCGCAACTGCGAAACTTGAAGTATTTAAAAATATCTATGCAGACCGGGATTACGAAATTCTCTTCGACTGCCCGGAGTTTACGTCGCTCTGTCCAGTTACCGGCCAACCTGACTTCGGTCACATCACCGTCCGCTATATCCCCGATGCACTATGCATTGAAAGTAAATCGTTGAAACTCCACATGTTCGCCCATCGTAACAGTAATACCTTCCATGAAGAGGCGGTAAATTCCATTCTTGACGCGGTTGTCGAAGCATGTTCACCACGTTTTGCCGAAGTTATAGGAAAATTCAGACCGCGTGGCGGTATCGCCATCAATGTCAAAGCAACCTTTGGCAAAGAAGGTTAGTCAAACATCAAATCACTAATAATAACTTACACGACAATTAAGGAGTAATATAATGCTGAAAACAACAGGTTTGACCAAAGAAATATTAGCAGAGATTGATAAACTGCCGATTATTGATTGCCATGAGCACTTAGTGACTGAAGCAGAAAGAAACAGGGATACAATTGATGTGATGACCCTTTTCCAACATTACTGTATTGCTGATATTGAAGCTGCCGGACTGCCGCAAAGCTCCCAACAGGACTCAATATTTAACAAATCAATTCCTCTCAAAACACGTTGGAAAAATTTCAAGCCCTATTTTGATGTCATAAAATATGGCAGTTATGCTTTTCCGGCTTTCGCCTATGTCAGAGATATTCTCGAGATAGAAGATATTAATGAAACTACTATTGATGAAATATCACAAAGATTACAGGCGGACAACCAAGTCGGCATTTATAAAAAAATCATGCAGGAAAAGTGCAACATTGAAACTGCTATTCAATGTAAAGAGGGAGTCATTCCCGGCGATCAGGACTTTTTTGTCTATCTGTGCAGAAGCCGTTCTCTAGGTATTTACGAGCCTGCATCTATCAATGCACTGGAAAAAGAGACAGATATTTCCATTTATACCTTGAAAGACTGTGTAAATGCCATCCGCAAGTATGTTGCCGACTGCAAACAAAATGGCGCAGTCGGAATAAAGATTGGTGATGCCTATTCCAGAATAATTGAATTTGACGATGTTTCGACCAGTGATGCGGAAAGAATCTTCATGAAAACCCGGGACGGTATCAGAAAGAGGCCTTCGGACAAAGAGGGTATAATACTTGAAAACTATATAATGAGAAGACAGGTTGAAGCCTGTATCGATGTCGATTTGCCGGTGGTAATTCATACAGGCTATCAGGCGGGAAATAAAAATGATATCCGTAACGCCAGATCAACTCACCTTTGGTCTTTGCTTCAAGCATATCCAAAAGCCAAATTTGATCTTTTTCATGGCAGCTTTCCTTACACAGCGGACATGCTGGTTTTAGGCAAATATTTCCAGAATGTAACGCTCAACATGTGCTGGATGCATATTATGAGTCCAACAGTTGCCCGACGGACGCTCAGTGAATGGCTGGATGCAGTCCCGGTAAACAAAATATTCGCATTTGGCGGTGATTATCAAATTGTTGAAAAAATTTACGGTCATCTTCAGTTGGCAAAGGTTAATGTGGCAACAGTACTGGCTGATAAAATAAAAGCGGGAAGAATTGCTGAAGCAGATGCTGTTCCCATTGCCCGGTTGCTGTTCTACGAAAATCCCAAAAAATGGTATAACCTATAACATAATTATACTAAACCATACAACGTTACTCCAACTCTTAGAATCCACTCAAAAATAAATTGGATAGTTTTTGCGCTGGAAATAGTGACATGTTCACCATTACCTAATTTAGTCAAAGGTTTTTGCATTTATCACATCCACACTAAAATAATGCTCTCCCCCTCAAATTGATTTTTGCTTTTTCTTGTTTTCCTTTATTTTGGCTGTTTTTAACCTCAAAAATAGGGATATTGCCGATTATGTACCGTAACAACAAAAGTTGACGATTTTACCATTTTTTGAATTTTGAAAACAAGAAATGGCTCAAATCTTGACATACCCTTTTGAGGGTAAACTAAAATCCGTTTGCAGGTACTGTTCTGACTGGTCTGCCGGACTGATCCATGTGAACGCCCAAGCCGTAAGCGTTCGGCTTGATGCTCTGCCCCTGCCCCATGTCAACCCAGCCTTTGCGACCGCTATTGTAACGGCTGCTGGTTCCACTGCCACCACTGCCACCACTGCCGATACAACCGGTCAAGGTTACTGCCAGCAGAATTGCTGATACTGTTAATGCTGTTTTCATATTTTGCTATCTCCTTATTAGCCCACCTACTATTACACCAGTCCAGAATGCCCGAGTGGTATTATTGTCTGTTGGTTTACCTTTTATTACTATTCCGTTCCGATTAAAAACAACAGGGAACGTTCCAAATTTAGAATTCCAATAACACCATGTATTATTTTTTAATGAAAATGTTCGATGGCTGGGTGGATAACCGCAAGTTAATATTACATCTTTTTTTGTCATACCTTTTACTACCATTCCTGCCAGTATTATATCTATTTGTTGTTTTGAATATATTTTTGACTGTTCTTTGAAATCTTTTGTTGTAAGCATGCGCTTAAGATGTTCATCAATAGTAGGTTCATTGTATTTGCTGTTATATCTACAATTTATTGTTTCTCCGGTTTCTATTATTTTTACTTGATGCACTCCGCTACGAGAAAAGAAAGGTACATTTACTTCCACTTCGGTACCAAAAGGGGTAATAATGCCATATTGATAGTTTGCCGCTCTTGCCGCTCTACCGCGATGATGCAAATTATAGGCCAGATATAGTTTTTGTTCTGGTTCGGCTCCTACTATCTGCTTCACCTCTTGGGTATTATAGGAAGTGCAACCGGCGCATAAGCCTATTAGTAATATTGCTAATGTTATTCTTTTCATTTGTCTGTCTTTTTTATGTATTTAATTGCGGTTCCCTGAACTACTAAAGTTGTATCGTTATATAAAAGCAATATGCTTTTTTTCTTGATGTCAACTTTTATATCAATAATAGCATCAGCTCCAGGAGCTTGTTTCAGCATGTTTTCAAAGGCTGAAATATACGAACTATCACCAAAAGCGACAAGAGCCATAATATTAGTCGATGTTGACTCGCTTGTAACATTTTCTTTGATGACTATATATTTTTCTTTTAGTGGACGGACTGGAGTTGCGACAAAAAATCCTGATGATATAGAAGTATAAATTCCACCAGCCATTGCACCAGTAATAGGAGTGCGAGTGTTTATACATCCTGCTAAAATACCTACTAAACAAATTCCTGCGGTTAATTTTAATGCTTTTTTCATTTTATTCCTTATTATATGGTTGGTTCGTTGGCCCCGAATTGGGGACAATCTAAGTTATGCTGATTTACTATGCTCCAAGCTTCCCTCCAGTTCGCTTGAACGCTTTGCTTTCTGTTCTCCTAATTGTGCCAGTAGATTGCGGCGGGCTACTTCATCCATTGCCAGTATATCTGTCATTATCATCTTCAATAAAGGATCGTCAAGCGGACATTCCTCGCTACCGGTGATCGGGCAGGTTTCTTTGTGTGTTACAATTTCTGTTTTATGATACAGGAAAGGTTTTATAATCGGTTTAAGCCTTTTCCACGTTTTATCTTCTAAATAATTAACCTCTCCTTTTAATATGCGCCCTACATGTGCCTGTGAGATATGTATCTTTTCGGCAACCTCTTTATTGGTTCCTAAATCAAATTTAAGCTTGTAAAAAGCATCTATTAGAGATTTATCTATTATCTTCACTGTCCATTCTCCTAATAAAAGTATTTAACAAGTTATATAATAACCCTGTTTTTGTAAAAATCAAAAAAAAATCAAAAAAAATATATAAATACGTTTGCAATACTTACATGTACACTATATTATCTAACATAGACAAGTTAGTATATAACATTTAAATAAAAGGAAATAAAAATGGAAAAACAAAAGCATGTTTTTATTCGGGAATCAACTCATCGTAAAGTTAAAGCAGTAGCTGATGCCGAGGGAAAAAAATTAAAAGTATTTGTTTCTGACTTGCTGGACATTGCACTTGAGTATAAAAAATTTTTGCAGAAAAAATAACATATACAGGTTATAACTTACTGCGTTAGCACTCCGCTGCGTTGAAGCATAACCCAAACCAAGGAGAAAAGAAGATGAGTAAATTTGCAAGAATTAATGATGTGGCAGTGAATGTTGATGAAGTGATATATGTCGCAAGTGATAAAATTAAGTGCACTATTTACCTACGAGATGGAAAAGAGGTTTGGGTGAAATGTACGGAAAAAGAGGTTGACCAGTTTCTTTTTGACCTGGTCAATCCTACTTTTAGTTAGTCTGATTGAATGGCAGACACGTCAACGATGCCTGAGACCTGTTCTCTGGAGAGGATGGCTACCATATCATCAGCCTCATTCCGTAGAGTAACCCAGCCTTTCTCATATTGGATTTTGGCAGCGTTGATAATGATTTTTCCGGGGAATATCATGAATTTTTTCATTGGTCTGTGTCTCCTGAAGTTACAGATTGATGATTACCGGGGAGCGGAAACCCATCTTTCGTTCCCCATCTTTTAAAAATAACAGCGAACAGGTAGTTTGCAAATAACAAGGAGTATTAAAGATGAACACACCAATCGCATTTAATTTCAAGAACAACGAGATTCGGACTTATGTGAATGAATTGCAGGAGATCGAGTTTAACGGACTCGACGTAGCACAGGCATTGGGTTATAAGAACCCTGCTGATGCACTGGCGCGACATTGCAAAGCAAAGGGGGTCGTGAAACGCTATACCCTTACAAATGGCGGCAATCAAAAATCCAACTACATCACCGAGTCCAACGTGTACCGGATGGTTGCCCACAGCAAGATGCCGGCAGCGGAGAAGTTCGAAGAGTGGATTTACGACACCGTATTACCGACGATCCGCAAAACCGGAAGTTACAGACAGAACAGTTCTGACATCATCGTCAAAGGCATTGAAGAGCATACGGAATATGCATCAGGCGTCAACTATCCTATTATTAAAGGGAATCTGAAAACTATTATGACGGCTCATCGCCTGGATAAAGCGGCATTGATCGAGATTATCAAATCTGATAAACCTGGGGTGCTTTACAAGAAGTGTGTTTTCGGGCAGATACTTTCAACCATCATCGGCAGACGTTTAGACAGATCATGAAGACCGGTCTGAAAAGTGGCGGCGGCGAGGGCATGGAAGAGGTGTTCCAGGGGATAATGTCAAATGTCGCTAAACAGATGGGCGGGGTGGATGTTCCTGTTGTTGATTTTAAAGAAGCCGTTGAGCAGTTTGCAGGCGGCGCACTGCCCGGTGCGTTCATGGGTGGCGCTGGTGGGGTAGTTGCAGCAAGGGCAGCACAGGACTATTCAACTGATCCAGCAGATTTAGGCGATAAAGATTTTTTTAACGCCAGCGACGAAACCCCATTGTCTGATTTGCCTACTGGTAATATTGAGCCGGAAACTGAAATCAAACCGCCGATCATTGATGAAGCGCCAAGTGAGCCGGTTGCTTCTGGTCCTGAAAGTGAAAATTTAGAGATAGACGAAACGGTAAAGAAACACTGGGAGCCGGTAAAAGACAAAACCGATCCAATCGCCGCCGCGGGACTGCAACGGCTTACAGGCGACACAGAGCCACAGTTTACCATTGTGGAGCCCAAGTCTAAAATCACAAAAGCACTTGCGTCAGTGTCGCAGAAACTTACAGGACAGGCGACTAATTACTTTATGCCTTTGAACAAGGCAACTGATAGAGCTAATGGATTTGTCGGAAGCAACGGTCAGCTTTATATAAATGTCAATGAAGCGGCAAAAGACCCATTGATTACCACCGGGCATGAGTTCGGGCATTTTCTTAAACAGACCGCAGGAAAGGACTATGAGGCATTCCAGAAATTAATTGTTGGAAATTTAAAAGAAAATCACAGTGATTATTTTCAAGCATTAGTAACTGATTACCAAAACAGCAAAATTGATCTTACCGGCGAGCAGGTTGTTGATGAGTTTACCAATGATGTTTTGGGTGATATGTTTGCAGACGGCAAGTTCTGGAATGAAGTTTTTTCAGGAGAGCCGACTACTGCTAAGCAGAAGTTAGCTAACTTGGTTGTTCAGTACATTAAGGCAATGGTCAAGGCATTAAAGAATATCAACGGCACTAAGCAATATCTGAATAACTTTAAACAAATTCATGCTGCCGCTGTCAAGATGACCAAAGCACAGATAAAGACTGAAGCTAAAATAACAGAGGAAGTTAAACCGCAAAAACCTAAACCTGTAATTGAGCCGAAGAAAGAGGTTGAACCAGTTACTAAAGAGCCGGAATTGCCAGTAGCCAAAGAAGAAACAGAAGTAAACCCTCGGTTTTCTCTTCAATCGAAAGAAAAAAACATTAATGCAGAAAGTGACGAAGCGCGTGACCATCGTGATTCGGACGTAAAGGCATCAGACAAGGTATTTGAATTACTTGAAATCCCCAAAGGTAAAATTTTTGCTGATTACGGTTATTTATTTACTACTAAAGCACATCATTTTGCATCTATTGAGGAACTTGAAAAAGCCGCAAAATTCGTTCTGCAAAACCCCGATTTTATTACGGTTGAAAGTGGAGGTAACAAAGGCCTGGTCAGGGAAAATTTTTCTTCAAAAGAAGTATACCTACACCCCAAAGTAAAAATAAGACTTAAAAAGCAAGGCAAGCGTTATCATATAAGATCAGTCCACCTGCTGAATGATAAACAATTACTGCAACAAAAAAAGAACCGAACTCCATCGGAAGACAATCAGTCATCCTTAGACCGGACTGATATGAATAGCAGTGATCAGCACCCCGTCTCGAGAGTCGGCTCTAAACAAGCTCCTGCCGAGTTGCACTCCGTAACCGTGGATGAAAACCAACAGAGGCCTGTTACCGATAAAGATACAGCACAAAGCGCAAAAAGTCAAACAGAAGCTGATTATTCCCTGCGCCGGCAAGCTAATCCAGTAACCGAAGCCGGAGCCGTTCAGGACTTAAACGAAGCGCAGAAAGATGATTATGAGCCCGATGTTCATAAGATTGCAGACCTCGACCGGCAGGCAGATGCAAGGATTGCTAAATCAATAGCTGAAAATAAGAACAACAAGTTTAAAGGCGAACGAGCTTTGATTGAAAAAATGGCAATCCCTGAAAAGGATATTGATGACGAGAATAAAGGTTATAAAGCTGAAAATGATCTCGATGTCAGGACTATGTTGAAGTTGGTTGATTCTGCTACTATGTTGAAGATGGTTAAGGATTCCAGCACGGTTGCGGCTGATGCAATGATGAAGTGGATTATTGCCGGTACGAAAGCTGGACAAGCCTTCAATGCTCGGAAAAACTTTGCGATTGTTGATCCAAGTACCGGTAAAATAATCTTTGATTACCTTGCCGCACTGAAAGCCGCTTTGTTTGCCACCAGCGAAAAATATAAAAAAGCAGAAACGATTGAAGAAAAAGAAAAAATCCTGCAAACTTATGATAAGAAGAGAACAGGTCGAGCCGTTAAAGATTTGCGAAAAGCGGGCATTGACATTGAAACTCTTACCAACGAGGAGCTGATCAAAGACCATAAGCTGTTTGCTAAGGCATTGCGGACTATTCATGCGGCAAAAGCGTCGAAGATGGATAAGGCTTATGAATATTGGATCAATGGGTTGCTTTCCCTACCGAAGACGCAAGTCGCTAACATCGTTGGTAATACTGCAATGGCAGCAATGGAACTGGTTCCGCAGCGTTTTGTCGAAGCAACATTAAACCTTGTTGCTAAGAAAAAAAATGCCGCAACCTTTGGCGAATTTAAGCAAATGTGGGCTGGTTTGCGGGGTAATATGAAAAATGCCTTTTTGGTTGCCGCTAAAGCATGGGATGATGAAATGCCACGTCATACTGGCGAACAGAAACTGGAACATGCCACAACCGCTATTAGAGGTAAAGCAGGCAGATTTATCAGAACATCCGGAAGAATGTTGACGGCAGCGGATGAATTTGCAAAAGCTCTTATTATTCCTGTTGAAGCTAACGCCATGGCTTACCGGATTGCAAAAAGTGAAAAACTGAAAGACAGTGCCTTAACTGACCGTATGGCTGAACTAATGGCCGACGAAGATTCCGAGGCTATGAAGTGGGCAGAAAAACGAGCCTTAGAATTGACTTTCCAAACTCCCGGGGAAATAACCGGCTGGCTGATACAGGCAAAGGCAAAAGGGGGAATACTGGGACAAATGCTTAAATGGAATCTCCCTTTTGTCCGTACTCCGACTAACATTATAAAAACAGGATTGCGGAAAAGTCCTTTAGGTGTTTTAAGCTTGGCAAATGATTTAGCCAGAGGGAAAACTACCAGCGAGCAGAATATCCGGCATGCGGCCGAACAGGTATTGGCGTGGGGCATGTTAATTGCCTTATCCAGCTTTACCGGTGATGATGACGATGAACCTATGTTGACCGGCACGAACCCCGACAAATGGTATAAGAATAGCTCTAAGTGGAAACGCCAGCACCTACCGGAACATTCAATCAAAATCGGGGGCAAATGGTATTCCTATGCTCGAGTTGAACCGCTGGCTGGTATTCTTTCGACTATTGTTGACGGGCTGAATGCCTATCGCATGGCAAAAAACAATGCCGAGGGCGGGAAAGTAATGAAACAACTGATGAGCTCTGTCCGATCAAACTTCACCGAAAAATCCTTTCTGCAGGGAATTGGGGATATGGTAAGGATGTTTGACGATGGAACGAACGGATTAAGCAGTGCATCTAACTTCATGAGCTCGTGGATACCTAACATTGTGCGTGGAACACTGGCGGCAACTAATGAGAATATCCCGAACACTGGAACGACTAAAAAGGGTTTTGAGTGGTTCAAGTACCAGTTGGTTAACAAGACTATTCATAGAGCACTTGGGAATGTAACGGTAACAGTACCCCGCTATGACATTTGGGGCCAGCCTATCAGAAACCAAGATGTTGAAAACATGATTAGCCCTTTGGCTTGGAGAATCACCAGTCCAATGCGGGTGATTGATGCAGATATGAGCCAGGCTGACAGCGCATTATACAACTGGAACAAGCAGAACCCCGAAGCCGAATACTGGCCGTCTTTACCTCGTACATACTATCGCAGGGACGGTAAGAGTGTATATATAAAGGGTGATGTTTATTCTGAATATGTGAAACGTGCCGGTGAACTGGCTAAGAAGTACGTGGATAAAGCTATTCGCCAAGGCAGAATAGATATAAATAAACCGACTGAACGAAACATTAAACTATATAAAAAAGCTTTCAAGGCTGGACGCAAAAAAGCTTTCAAGGAGATTGTAAAAAAATGAGAAATTATGGATTGAGTTTTCCCGAATTAGCCAATCAAGGATTTACCGCAACAGTAATTCTTGTAAGTGGCAATTACACCTACATTGCCTATGCGCCAACCGGAACGGCTGTAACAGATGCCAGATGGGCGGTCAAGAGAGTATTGACAGACGGCAGTGCCAGCGAGGGGACTACCGTGTGGGCGGGTGGAACAAACGATCAAATCAACAAAGCAAATAACTTAACAGCATTGGCTTATAATTAAGGAGAAAAATCATGGCTTTAATTTTTGATCCGATTATCGGCAAACTCCGGCAAAGAGACTCCGTTACAGACACGCTGGACTTGAAAGGTTCCGACACTTACGCGAATATTATTCTGATAGCCGGAGCTGCTACCGGTGACCTCTGGGCATCTACTACCGCCGATGGTGGTGCTGGTGTTGCAATAGGTGATGGTATTGTCTGGGACGGTACAGCATGGCAGAACGCAGGTAGGTTGTGGGCAATAGATGGGGTTGACGGCACTAACGGCACTAACGGTACTAACGGTACTAACGGTACTGACGGCACTGATGGAGTTGACACCTACACTTATATCGCCTATGCTTCGGACAACGCCGGGACAGGTTGGAGTCTGACGCCGACTGACGCCCTGGAATACCGCGCGGAAATACATTCAGCGGTTGCATTAACTCCGGTTGAGGCTGATTTTGCAGGGGCAACATGGGTACAGTATCTTGCTCTGCTGTCTACGATGATAACATTAACCGGCACTTCGATTAGTATTACCAGAACAGATGGCGATCTGTTTGAGTTTACGCCAACTGCTGCCACAGCTGTAGCTTTCAATAATTTTCTTGTCGGTGACGGAGCAACATTAATCGTCACTAATGGCAATGCTAATTTGTCTTTCCCCTCTTACGTGATATGGCAGACTGATTCTGGTTTACCGCCAACCTTGCAAGCCAGCGGGGTTGATATGCTGGAATTTGTCAAAACAGGTACAAATATCTGGGGGTATCATACCGGAACCGAGGTAATATAATGTCGGTATTTACGCGCTTTGACAATCATCGGGAAACCCGCATAGCGGCAATCATGAACCAGCCATCGTATCTTTTTGGCTATAGTGTTGACTGGGATGTTGATACGCCTGCTGGTCTTGCTAGTAAAACCACTGGTGATGTTAAGGTTTTCGGGCGTTTTTTTGCATTTCCTATGAGTGCAGCTGACGTTATAACTTTGAATGAAACTGCTGCACTTGTTGAAGCACAGGATGCAGCTTTGCTTGTTACTCTGGAACCGTGGAGCGGTTTGACTTCAGTAACGGCGGCAGAGGCTGACAGACATGCTCTTATTTTTCAAAATACTGGGGTTAATATTTTTATTCGTTTTGGTCATGAAATGAATGGTTCATGGTTCCCCTGGGGACAAAAACCAACTGAATTTAAGGCAGCATTTAATATAATGTCTAATGCTGTTAAAGCTTTAGGGTCAACTAAAACACAAATGGTTTTTGCTCCGACTTACGCTTCAGGCTATCCGTTCACCGGCGGCACTTATGCCGCATTGCCTGGCTCACCAGAGTATGCCGTCCTTGATACTAATTCAGACGGTGTTCTCGATATCTATGACGACCCTTATGGACCTTATTACCCCGGCGATGATACTGTCGACTGGGTAGCCTTAACAATTTTCCACTGGGGCAGTGTTTATCCATGGACTGAGAATGAGATACCGGAAGCTGGTAAATTTGCTGAACAGATTACAGGCACATATAATGGGTTTTCAGGTGATGAAACTATGATACCTAATTTTTATCAGATTTATGCAGTTGACAAAGGTAAAAAGATGTTAATACCTGAAACCTCTGCTCTTTTTATTCCCTCGTTAGGGCCGGCCGATATCGAATCACAGATTAAAACTGAATGGTGGAATCAGTTATTTTCACCGGCAAGCAGGGCGCAATTTCCTGAAATTAAAATGATTTTGTGGTTCGAGTGGGTGAAGACTGAACCTTCCGCCGGGGGGAATGTCGTCGACTGGCGCATAACTACAATAAGCGAGGTAATATAATGTCGGTATTTACACGCTTTAACAATCATCGGGAAAACCGCATAGCGGCAATCATGAACAAGATACCGTCACCCGCTTTTGAAACGGTTTGGACAACGACTGTCGCCGCCGAAACTATTACCTTGCCCCTTGTTTCAGGTTATACATACAACGCTACTGTTGACTGGGGGGACGGCTCGACGAGCACGATCACCGCTTTTGATGATGTTGATATTACTCATGCCTATGCAAGTGCCGGTGATCATACGGTTAAGATTACCGGTATACTCCCTGCCTGGAGTTTTAATGATCTCGGCGATAAACTAAAAATAAAATCTGTTTCGTTTGGATCTGGTGTTATTTTTACTTACTTATTTGGTGGCTTCCGGGGGTGCGCAAATTTAACTACCATTAATGGGCAAATAGCAGGCAGTGCTATTACTGATTTGTCTTATTGCTTCGGTTGGAATAGTTCTCTGGCCTCTATTCCAGTAGGGTTGTTTGATAATAACACAGCCGTTACTAATATGGATCATTGCTTCGGGGATTGTAGTTCTCTGGCCTCGATTCCCGCTGGGTTGTTTGATAATAACACAGCTATTACTAAATTTGCTACTTGCTTTGTGGCTTGTGGCTCTCTGGCCTCTATTCCAGCTGGTCTATTTGATAATAACACAGCCGTTACTGATTTTTCTTATTGCTTCGGTTGGAGTGGTTCTCTGGCCTCGATTCCAGCAGGGTTGTTTGATAATAATAATCAAGTCACTACATTTGTGTCATGTTTTAACGGATGCACTGCTTTGACTGGAGCGTCTGGAGCACTCTGGCTTAATCCGTCAGGGGCAAGTAATTATACTTTAGTCTCGCCTGATTATGACGTAGGTGTACCAAACGGCAGTGCTTGTTACGCCGGCTGTACTGGTCTGTCTGACTATGGAACAATACCAACCTATTGGAAATAAATCATGAAAAAATACTACGGCATAGTCAATGCAGAAGCAAACCCAAAAAAATATGACGGTTTGATTTTGTCTGATGCCGCAAGGCAATTACTCACAGGAAACCCTGTAAAATTCAAAAGCTACTGTAATGGCGTGGGTTCACCGGGTACTGGCTGGCTATCCCGGCTGATTTACAAACTCACCCCTAATACTATCTGGGGTATGAATATAACTGATTGCTCTGACGTTCACGATGTCGATTACACAATACCGTCTGAATTTCCGCGATTGATTGACGCAATTAATCACAAAAGGCAAGCTGATTTTCGTTTTTTTGAGAATCTAACTACACGGATCACTGGCCGGGGTGGTTTTTTCGAGGACTTGCGCCACCGGCGAGCATCAAAATATTACTACGCTTTAAGTCATTTCGCCAGAGCTAATTTTCTGAAAAACAAAACAATATTAAATAAGGATTAAGAAATGCAAATAACCCCCGAATATCTAGCGATGATGGCACTGCTTGGCGGCGGCATCGGCTTTTTGTGGAATAAGCTGGATCAAATCCGCAAAGAGCTGTCTGATATATCAAATCACGCTGTCACTCATACCGTTTGCGAATCCCGACGTGAGAAATGCCCTTGTGTTAAAGATGTTGCCGAATTAAAAGCAACCCTAAGAAAATAGGAAAATAACCATGAAGAAAATCAAGTCCGTTGTGTCCGTTGTGTCCGTTTTGTCCGTTTTGTCCGTTTTGTCCGTTCTCTTCCTGGCCGGTTGCCAAACCAGAATGACAAAAGAATATTACCCGCCAACAAAAGACTACGCTGTAAAATGCGAGGATGGCAACTGGCGCGGTGCAGTTAAATTCGAGAGCAATATGGAGGGCGTAGAGTTCTCCGATAATAAAAGTTTTACTTTGTCATTCCTGAATGGAGTCGGCATCTAACCGCTGGGAACCCAGCAAAGGAGTTGATATGAGAATTTTCATATCTTTAATTGTAATGTTTTTTCTGTTCTGTATGTTTGGACTGCTCATTACCGGTTGCAACACCACGTTTGAACAACGAAAAGAAGTCTACAAAGCTGCCTGGGCTAAGATTGCCCCGGTTGTCGAAACCGCTGGCAAAATTGCCGCCGAAAAAGCAGTAGATAAATACGAAGCAGATGGTAAAATAGATAAAGCCACCGCTGACCAGTTAAAAGAATCAATTAAAAATTTCAAAGGAACCTCACCGGAAGCATCAACACTGCAAACCAATATTGGTTTTAGTGATAAAGAGATGTATCCGCTAACTAGTCAAAATAACACTGCTCGACCGGTAATTTATCCTCTGAGAGTTTAGCTGATAAAAAAAATAAAATATACTCCTAAAGCTCTGCCTTGTGGCAGAGCTTTTTTATTTATAGTCTCTTAATATCTGCCGCCTAATAGCTTTCCAAGTTTTTTCGGTCATAGATTCAACCTTAGCCAATATCTTGTCCGTTTCCGATTCAACCACGACGGCTCCAGGATTAAACATATCCGGCAATAGCTTAACGGCTTGCTCTTTGGCCTGTTGTGTTGCGTGGTTAGTGTACATGGCCGTCATTGTCGCGGTAGAGTGTCCAAGTATGCTCTGGACTATGTTCATAGGAATATTATTGACTGCTGCCATATAAGCAAAGGTATGCCGGAGTGAATGAACGTCCTTTACCGACACCCGTCTATCCCTGCCCTCAACTTTAATAGTTGATTCAATGCCAACCGATTCTAAAAACTCTGTGACAGCCGCGCCGATAGTAGCATTATTCTTTTTATACTGCTTAGCCAGCAGAGGAAAGCAGTATTCATTTACTTTAACCTGATCTTCAAGGTAATCTCTTAGTCCGGGTAGTATCGGGATATTAACTTCAGTACCAGTCTTATTTTGATTAGTTGTGATCCATCCGGTAGTTAAATCAACTTCAGACCATAGCAGGTTGCAAATATCACCCTCACGCAAGCCAGTGCTGATCCCCGCGAGAAATAACGGATAAAGCCAAGTGTCTTTACTTTTTTCGCCTATTAGTTTTAATTCTTCTGCTGTAAAGGCTTCACGGCCTACAGTTTTCAATTCCAGTTTAGGAATATGTTTAAAAGGACTCTCAATCAACTCCGCTTTGTTGTAGAGTTTATCAAACACCATGTTACATACGAGCAGATAATCATTGCAACTTGCCGATGACAGATTTTTCACATGCTTTTTTTTCTGCCGGTCAAGGAAGCGACCATTTGTTCGCACTTCTTGGATGTAAGCTTCAGCGTGAGCTTGTGTGACTCTATTCATTAGATTAATGGATTGATGACAGTCAGTCATAAACCCCACAAAATCATTCCAGCAATGCCGATAACTGTTGACCTTCTGCTTAGATGCAGTTTTCTTTTTGGGAATTTTAAGGTATTCATCAAATCCCTTTTTTAACTCAACACTATCACCAAGCAAGTTTTCTTTCGACGATCTAATTAAATCCTTGACGGTTTTATGTTGCCGGATAGTAACAAGATGTTCCTTTTCAAAATTCAAAGCCTCTCTCTTATTTGCAGTATGAGTTGACCCCCTGAACCGTTTACCATTCGCGGTAAAATCAAAACAGTAAATGCCATCTTTTAGTTTTATGCTCATGCTTAATTTGTCCTTTAATTTTCTTTATGTTCTAATATAGTCTATAAAACAAAGGATGGCAAGAATCTTGACACTTTATACTATTTTGAGGGGGATCACATCCACACTAAATGAGTTCCAGTTTTGCCGCCAAGAGCAGCTTCCAGATTCTCAGCGTTAGTAATAATTGCCCTGCGTCCACCATTTTCAAGATACTGCAGGGCAGATTCAATTTTCGGCCCCATACTGCCCGGCGGAAAATAATCTTCGTTAAGATACTGTTTTGCCTGACTGTAGGTCAGATTACTCAAGCCTTCCTGATCCTTTTGGCCAAAATTGAGATAGACCTTATCAACTCCGGTCAGAATAATCAGGAGATCGGCCTTGATGTCATTTGCCAACATGGCACTGGTTAAATCTTTATCAATAACCGCTTCAACACCGACATAACGATTATTTTCATCTTTAATAATCGGAATACCGCCACCGCCAGCGGCAATGACCACATTACCGCTGTAGACTAAAGAGCGGATCATATTACTTTGAATAATCCGTTTAGGTTTAGGACTGGGAACAATCCTGCGGTAGCCACGTCCGGCATCTTCTACCATTTGCCAGTCCGGATTATCAAGCATCAGTTGTTCCGCCTCCGCTTTAGAGTAGAATGGTCCAACCGGTTTGGTTAAATGCTGAAATGCCGGGTCATCACGGTCTACTTTTACCTGGGTAATCATGGTAACCACATATTTACCGGTTCGATGTCGGCGCAGATGATTCAAAAGTTCATCCTGGAGGATATATCCCAGCGAGCCTTCGGTTTGTGCAACCAGTACATCCAGTGGCATCGGTGGCACCTGCTCATTGGCTAAATCACGCTGCAGCATCAGATTACCGACTTGCGGTCCATTGCCGTGCGTAATGACCAAGTCATAGCCTTTTTCGATAATTGCCAGTAATTTTTCACACATGGCATTAGCGGCGGCGCGTTGATTTTCAATTGTATAATTATCGCCTTCAATGGTAAAGGCATTTCCGCCAAATGCCACCAGTGCGACGGAGCCGCTTTGTACTCTAGTTTTCATGATCTACCTCCTCCCATGGGAAATATTTAGCGACTTCGAATAACGGAGCCAGTTCTCTAAAAAATGCCAGATGACCGAGATATCCGGGATGAATTGCATCGCTCATTCTCGACCAAAGTGCTCCGGGATTTGCCACCGGATGCTTGAAGGAGAATTTTTTTTCTGTCCAGAGAGTATAGTGGTCAACACAACTGCAATTAAGTTCTTCGGCCAACTCAACCAGGGCGTTCGCATACATCTTCAACGGACGTTTTTGCGTTTCCACCGCTTGCCCGACGGCTGGTTGTTCCTCTGGTAATGGCAGCCCGTTAACAGTAACCACCGGATTAGGAGTGCGAATTAAAATTTCACTGCCGCAACTCTGACGAATTTGATTAATGACTTTACTAACATCATTTTTAAATGCGTGCAGACCGGCTTTGCCGGTTCCGGCATCATTCATCCCCAGGGCAAGAATAACCAGATCAGGTTGAAATCTCAAGACATCACGTTCGAGCCGGTCAAAAGATGTTGGAAAGTTAGCGGCACATTTGCCGGCATTAATCAAAGTACAGACGCCATTGCCGTATGCTTCAAAGATAGCTTCATCAAGTAAGCCGACCCAGTTCATTCTGCCACGGGTGTGAAATGTTACTTCGGTAATTGAATCACCCAGGGCAACGATAGTCACATGTTCTCCGGCTTTCAGTTTTTCAAGAGTTTTTTTCATTTTTAAACTTGCTCCATATTACTACTTTTCCTGTTTTTATGCACATTTTTATTTTAAGCCTGACTTTACACGAAAAACTACTTTTGTGGCTAGTGACCATAACCGAGTTCTTTCAGGTGTCGCTTCGCTCGACAAAACCAGAACATTTTAGACAGGATTGACAAGATTTTTTTACTTTATCCTGTTTTATCATGTTCATCCTGTCTATACTTCAAACGGTTGAAATCTTAGCTTTTCACGCACCCTGATAACGCTGTTTCTGCCCTTTGTAAATTACAGGTTACTTCTAGTAGCCAATAACTTACAAAAAGCAGTCCAGCATTATCATCATCACGAAAAAAGTTAAGCTTCTTCCCGCTCGAAGTCTAAAATACAGATTCTATTAGTTCAATCTACTGGTGCGAAAGCGGCTTCGGCGACAACCATTCAACCAGTTCATCGCGCATGGCATGCGCAAACCAGAAATTACCATAAGGATTATAATGACCGAACACCTGTGCACCGGCACGTTCAATATAGAAACGTTCCAGATATTTTTCAATTGAAAGATTAAAACTCTGATAATCTGCTTTGGTCTTCGGCAGGAAATCAATGTATGGATAGTTCCTTTTATCAAGAAATTCGACAAAAGCCTGATCAAAACGCGTCCCTTGTTCAAGGTATTCCATCACGGTCGGGACATCATAACTGAGAATAATTATCAGTTTTTTATTGTTTTCAGCCGCCCATTTATGCATTTTGTCCATCAGGTATTCTGTAGATTTAATCCCGTAAGCATAGTGCAGTTTACGGGCATCTGCGGCTCTGGTTTCAGGATTGCGTAAATCAACCTCAATCCCGAAGGCTTCGGCAAGCTTTTCAAGATAATCAACCGGTGCTTCGCCACCTTCACGTAGCGTATAAAGGTGAACTACGTGATCATCTTTGAATATTTCATAATATTCATCTTTACCCACCAGTTTACGTAAACCTTCAGCTTCAGTTAACATTCCTTCGAGTTCAACAAATTCACCTTTGTCGAGATCATAGCGAATGTGTGCCCAGGGGAAGCCATGTACCGGATAGCTCTCTTTTTTACCCCGTGGCAAATCACGGCACATCCAGCCGACCCGGTTCCAGCGTGCAGCATCAATATTGCGCATGTAATCATCATCCCAGATATTCAGAATAATATGATCGGCAGACAATGTTTCATCTGCTTCGGTCTGTATCGCCTTGCGGTAGGCTTGATAAACCCCATAACCGCCAACCCCGAAATTGCGGATCGGCTCACGAAAATGTGCCGCCAACACCTCCTGCCAGGTCTCTCCGTTATTAACCTGTGCTCCCTGTGTATAGCTGTCACCATAGGTATTGATCCGGCACGGGGTGTCGGCATAGTTCATAACCTGACGATGATTACCATGTTCCTCAAAGGTGTATTCACACAACGTTTTTCTCATTCCGTCTCTGAACGTATAGTTGTTTAACGTATAACCCAGAACTGGGTCAAAAGTTAAAAACGCATTTCCACTATCCAATGCCTTATCAATTTCTGCTTCGTGGTATGCCGCAGCATCCAATACTTCTCTTACTCCGAAAGTTGACATAATATTCTCCTTGAATATTTATCTTGTTTATTTAATTAGTTTAAAATATACATTTTGCTAGACATAATTGTATATTATATCCAATAAATATGGCAATGTCAAGTCTAATACAAAAGGAAATAGATTTTATTTAAATAAAATAAACATATTAGGATACATGACTAGATTTTGCTAATCATTAAAATGTCAATAAAGTAATACCTCCTTAAACTTTCAGCCGGAGTGGTTCCCATATCAGCATCTCGGTTTTACATCAAATGCAGGTGAACCTAAAAAAGGTCTCTTTTGCTATTTCTTCACGCTCTTTATTGAAAATGACTGCAATAAATTTATAAGGCATTTATTTTTAAAGCATTAGGCGTCTAAAATTCAAATTGCTGATTTATACGTTATAAATTGACTCCAAAGCAAGCAGAGCTGCACCAATTGCTTCATTCAGTTCTGCGTTACATGCTCGAACTACGGCGATCTTTGGCAGGTTCTGTTTTTTGCGCAATACTTTTAATTTTTTGTTCAGTTTACGCCAGAGAATGTTTTCTTCAGCAAATAGTTCACTATAGATCACTATTCTATCCGGTGCCAGCATGGCGGCATTGCTGCCCAGAGTTATAGCTAAAGTATCGAGCACTTCATCAAGCAGAGTTTGATGATTTAGATAGGTTTGCTCGACAACATCTGTTTGTCCGTGCCAAAATTTATCATCAGCTTCAGTTAATGTTTGTTGCAATGCTTTTAACCCGGCAATATCTTGCAGGAACTGACCGCATGGCAGTAATGTTAAGCCGAGTTCACCACTGTTACCTTGACTGCCATGATAGATAGTTCCGTTTATATTCAATACAGCTGATATTCCTGAGCGAATCGCTACATAAAGGATAATTTCTTCTGCAACCTCAGGCTGTTTCCAGTTATCGTAAATCGCCAGAGTAATTACATTATTGACAATAAACACTGGTTTAAGGCTGATTTTATGATAAATATCACATAATGGAATGTCTAAAAAATGCGGTAATATTTCATAATTTTGAATAACACCGTTTTGTTTATCGAGAAAGCCTGGAGCGGCAATGCCTAATGCCACAACGTTATGCCATAAATCACCCGACGACATAATGGCAGAGGTTAGCAAATTGCACAACTGTTCAATATACGCTTTGCGGTTATCACATTCAGTGAATGGCATAATTGTTGAAAAAATCATATTGCCGGAAAAATTAATAATAGTAAAACGCCAGCGGTTAGCTTCAAAATCAATTCCGGCAAAGTATTGATATTCAGGATTGATGTATAGTGGTAACGTCGGGCGTCCACGCGGAATCTTGCCAGTTAAATCTGGTACCTGCTCAATAATCATTTTTTCATGCAGTAAACTGGTCGCAAGTCTTGTGCTGTTAAAGGTGCTGATCTGCATGCGCTTAGCACATTCCTGACGAAAAATACCGGGATGCTTACGAATTAAGGCAAGATATAGATTACGTTTCCTGAGTAATTTAGCTTCAATGTTGCCGGGCGAAATAAATTTATTGGTTTTATTTGAACTATTATTAGATGTGTTCATGTTTTCTCCTGTTAGAAAAGACCGCTTCAAAATCAAAAACCCACTGTATGCGACTTTTGTAATTACTTTATTGTATATATAAAAATAATAAATTTAATTGCTATTCAACTGTCATTGCTAACATAACAATACCTGACTTGAATTGCAAGCGGTAAAATATTTTCATTTATCTATTTAATTTGCTTGCAAAGTAAACAAGTTGTGATTATATTTATTTGAAAGCAAATTAAATAAACGAAATAACTAAGTGCTTAGGTATAAAATCCATTTTACCTTGGCACTAACAGTATCATTGGAGGATTATTCATGAATATTTATGAAATGATGGCAACTGATCTCAACGACGACTTGCGAAAAAAGGTAAAAATTGTAGCGGATGTCGCTGAACTTAATAAAAAAATAGCTATAGAATTCTGCGATTTATTGGCTAAGAAGCAAAAGCTAGGGGAACTGTTAACGGTTATCTGCCCGGTTGGTCCATTGGATTACAGTTTTTTTATTGCCGAACTGAAACGGCGCGGGATGAACTGTCACAATTTGCGTACAGTAAATATGGATGAGTATCTGGATGATAATGATTGCCCTATTCCAGAGTCTCATCCTTTAAGTTTTAAAAAGTTTATGAATGAAACTTTTTTTAACCTGCTGCCTGAAGCTGATCGTCCTTTGCCGGAAAATATTATTTTCCCTGACCCGGAAGCTCCGGGAAAGATTACTGAACTGATTGATGAAATCGGCGGTGCTGATATCTGCTGGGCTGGATTTGGCATTACCGGTCATGTGGCATTCAATGACCCACCGGTCATGCTTGGTGAACCGGATGATCTGGAGAGTTTTAAAAACTGCAAGACCAGAGTCGTAACCAATTCGCCGATGTCTACCGCACAGATGTTGATGGGGGGCACAAACGGTAATGCTGCCATACTGCCTAGTCGTGCAATCACCATTGGCATGTACGAAATGCTGAAAAGCAAAAAGTTTCATCTGACTTTCATGCGCAACTGGCACGCCGGATTATGGCGTCGTGCATTACTGGGACCGGTTACGCAGAATTTTCCGGGCTCACTGTTACAGGAACATGCCAACCTTGAAGTTACCATGACTGAACTTGCGGCTGAAGTGCCGCTGATTAATACAGCACAAGCAACGGGCGAAGAGTAGGCTTTGTAAATTCAGATTGAGTGGAAATTAACAGATAAATATTCGTCTAATTCGATAAATTCGTTGACATAAATTAAGGATATATTAGAATGAAATTTGTAAATGCGAGACCACTGGTGCAGGATGCGATGGCAAATGGTTACGCGGTGCCGGCACTGAACGCCAATGGTGCGACCTATGACATTGCTAGGGCGGCACTGGAAGCGGCCCAGGCGTTACAGGCTCCATTGATTCTCCAGGCCTATGAACCCAATCTTGAATATCGTGGATTCAGATATTTTGTCAAAATGGCCGAATTACTCTGTGACGAACTGAATATCACTATTCCAGTCGCGCTTCAGGTTGATCATGGACACAGTTATGATACCGCGTTGCAGGCCATGCAGGCCGGTTTCACCTCATTTATGTTTGATGCATCGCATGATCCACTGGAAGAAAATATTGCCAAAACCAAACAGGTGGTTGCTGCTGCTCAAATATTAGGTGTATCGATTGAAGCTGAAGTTGGTTATGTCAAAGGTAATGAACCTAAAAAAGAGCAACTTATCGGCAGAATACCGGTAGCGTTAAAACCTGAGATCAAGCCGGTAAAAACTGAATTATGCGAAGCAAAGCGTTTTGTCGCAGCGGTTGATGTTGATATGTTAGCGGTTTCAGTCGGCACCACGCATGGCGTCTATCAGCAACAGACTGAAATTGATTTTGAACTTTTAAGCCAACTGCGTGCTGAATTGGATATTCCACTGGTTCAACACGGTACCTGCGGTATCTCACTTGAAGATGTGACAAAGTTAGTCAAAGGCGGTATGAGTAAAGTTAATTTCGGTGAACCGTTCCGTTTCAATTATATAAAATATTTCAATGAACTGACTGACGAGATGGAACATCTATGGCATGCCTGGAAAATTATGCGTGAAGTTAAAAATCGTCTGAAGGCTGATATGCAAGAGATTATTTTAGCACTCGGCGCTGATGGGAAAGGGGGGGCTTGAATTATGAATTATGAATTATGAATTATGAATTATGAATTATGAATTATGAATTATGAATTATGAATTATGAATGCAGAATTTAGAAGCTAGGAGCTAGGAATTGAAAAATTATCTTTACATTGCATTGGCGGTTGTGGCTTGGAGCTTTGAATACATTTTGATCAAAGCTGTAGCGCAACAGGTGTCACCGTTGTTGAGTGGAGCCATAATTTTTGTGACTGCGGCAATTTGCCTCTATGGTTTTATTTTATTTACGCATCAGCAATCGCAGAGCGCAACGCAAATCAGCGGTAATCTCAGTAAAATAGTGCTGATTGGTATAATTGGTACGGGATGTAATATTTTATGGATTTCCGGCACCGGCGCAACTGCGGTCGCTAATGCCGCGGTATTGGGACGAACCGATATATTATTTTCATTGGTGCTGGCGGTTGCAGTTTTTCATGAGAAAATCAGAAAACGTGCCCTATTGTTTGTTCCACTGATTCTTTTCGGTCTGTTTTTGCTGTTGAGGCAGCAATTCGGGCAGGTTAAATTCGGCAACAGTGGTGATTATATGATTCTGGGAAGTGCTTTTTTATTAAGTCTGAATGCTTTTATCATTAAGCATTCGATGAAGGATGTCAGCGGAGCGACATTGGCACTGGGAAATTGCCTTATTAACAGTTTTATTTTTATCGTCATCCAGTTTTTTTATCAACCGGGAAACTTTTTTACCGGCTGTGATTACCGGACAGTCGGACTGCTGGCACTGTGCGGGGGGTGTTCATTTATCTTTTTTATCGGGTATTATAAAAGTTTAAAATTATTTCCGGTCTGGGAAGTCCGCCTGTTGACTTTAATGGTTCCGGTATTGGTCGCGTTCATAGGCTATATTGTATTTAACGCCACAATAAATTTGGCAGAATTTTCAGGCGGCATTTTCATTTTGCTGGGCGCAGGTGGTATTATCATATTTAACAATAAAATTAATTTTAATTTACAAAAAAAGAGAACAAAGAAATATGTGGAAATTTAAATTACCGACCGAGGTGATATTCGGTTCAGGATCGACAAACAGGCTTAATGGAATTGCTGACACTCTGGGCAAACGTAAAATTATCGTAACGGACAACGTGCTGGCTGAACTGCCATTGACAGGCGGGATTATCGCGAACCTGAACAATGCCCTGCTATTCGCTGAAGTACAACCCAACCCGACAGTTGCCAATGTTGATGCATTGACTGCTGTGATTCGTGCAGAAAAAATCGAGGTTATTATTGCTTTAGGCGGAGGGAGCTCAATTGACTGCGCCAAAGCCGCATCATGTCTGGCAAAAACAACCGAGCAGAGTATCCGCAAATTTCATTCTGGCGGTGCTAAGTTAGGCAATGAGCACCTGCCGGTGATTGCAGTACCGACAACCGCCGGTACCGGTTCTGAGGTAACTCCGTTTGCCGTGCTTGATGATGTTGAAAAAAACTTCAAAGGGCCGATTGCCGCGGAAGCATTATATCCAGTGATTGCGGTTGTCGACTCAGCTCTGAGCTGTTCTGTGCCGCTCAAAGTTACCGCCGCAACCGCACTGGATGCGTTAAGCCATGCAATTGAAGGTTACTGGTCAAAAAATCATCAGCCGATTTGTGATACATTGGCTTTGGAAGCCGGTAAAATGATTTTTGCCAACTTAGCCAATGTGCTGAATAATCCTGATGACAAAACTGGTCGTGATGCTTTGGCTTACGCAGCATTATTAGCTGGCATGGCATTCCAACTACCTAAAAATGCCATTATCCATGCCTGTTCATTCCCGCTGTCAAATCGCTTTCATCTACCGCATGGCGTTGCCTGTGCATTGACAATGGAGGGGGCGATTAGATTGAACACCCCATACATGAATGGACGAATGGAACAGTTTGCGGTATACTGTGATTTCAATGATATTGCAACAATGACGGCTGCAATTACCGACTTAAAACAGCTTGGCGGCTTGCCGCTTACATTAAAAGAGGCTGGGATTGAAAATTCAGATATTAAACAGTTAATTGAAGAGAGTTTTCATCCGTTAATGAATAATAACCCGAAAGAGGTGACTAAAGAAGATTTGGCAAAAATATATGCGGAGCTGGCATAATGTAGCATAAGCGTCCCGCTTGTGTAAAGAAAATATATGGTGACGGTTCAGGAACAACCGTCATTCTAACTTTCAGGCTGTCAAAAAGACGCGGAGGAACACACGTCATACTGGAAAATTTATGAATGAGACAACAAAAATCATTATGGTTGGAGTAATTGTGTTGATTACTCATTGCCTGGAAGGTATTACCGGTTTCGGCTGTACCGTGCTGGCTCTGCCATTTATTATTATGCTGCTGGGGATTAAAACGGCAGTGCCGGTACTGGTGATTTTAGCCTGGTTGTTGGCTGGTTATATTATTATTCGTTCATGGCGGAAAATCAGTTGGAGAGAGCTAAGGTTTATTGTCCTGCATGTTGGTATCGGACTGCCGGTTGGAATGATGATTTTTGACTATCTGCCGGCACGGGGGCTGAAAGCAATTTTGGCACTGTTTATGGTGGCAGTCGGACTGCATGGGTTCTATAAAACCCTGAAAAGCCGACAGCATATTATTGCCGGTAGTCAGCATCGTGTACCGGCTAAATCAGTACTAATGCGCGGTGTACTGTTCCTCGGCGGAGTTATTCATGGAGCATTCGGTACCGGCGGCCCTTTTGTCGTTATCTATGCATCCAAGGCATTGACAGATAAAACCCTGTTCAGAGTGACATTATGTCTATTATGGTTCACTTTGAATACGGTTTTAATTGTTCAGTGGCTGATTACCGGTGCTATTTGGGAGGCTGATATTATGCGTTATACCGGTTGGTCTCTGCCATTTTTAGTCGGTGGCATGTTGCTGGGCGATTACCTGCACCATAAAGTTAATGAATATTATTTCAGAATAATGGTTTACATCATTCTCTTCGGTTCAGGGTTGGTGATGTTATACTCGGTGTTAAGGAGTTAGGAGTTAGGAGCTAGGAGTTGGAAGTTAATACCCGTGGCAGCAGGCAATGCACCGGTAGGTGCTCCTCGTTGCTACGGTAATAAAAAGGAAAAGAAAAAAGGAAAAGAAAAATGAATGCAAATGTAGAATTTAACCATGAAGAGTTCGACGCGCTAGCTAATGAATTCAGAGCGGTCATTACGGATATTATCTGCCGTTCAGGTTCCGGCCATGTCGGTGGAGCACTGTCTCTAGTTGAAACGGTTATTACGCTCTATTATCGGGTGATGAATGTCGACCCTAAAAATCCGTTAATGGCTGAACGGGATCGTTTTATCATCTCCAAAGGGCACGCTGGCCCAGTCGCCTACGCTGCTCTTGCCTACAAAGGTTTTTTTCCGAAAAGCTGGTTGCCGACATTGAATGAGAACGGTACCCGTCTCCCCAGCCACATGGATCAGATCCAGACCCCGGGCGTTGATATGAGTACCGGCTCGCTCGGCCAGGGTTTTTCATGTGCCTGCGGCGTGGCACTGGCAGGAAAAATGAATGGTGAAAACCATCATGTATTCTGCATCATCGGTGATGGTGAAAGTAATGAAGGTCAAGTCTGGGAAGCAGGAATGTTCGCGGCGCATCATAAACTGGATAATCTGGTAACTATCTGTGATTATAATAAATTGCAGATTGACGGTACGACTCAGGAGGTGATGGGACTTGAACCTTTAACGGATAAATGGCGGGCGTTCGGCTGGGAGGTTTTTGAAATGGACGGTCATGACTGGAATGATATTTATGCTACTGTAAATAAGGCTAAAGCAGTAACCGGCAAACCATCAATGATTATTGCCCATACTATTAAAGCCAAAGGTCTGCCGATGCTGGAAAATACTGCGGGTAGTCATAATATTAAAGTTCCCGATGCCGCCGCCTATCAGAAGTTTATGGATGGTTTAAGTGGTAAAAAGGTCGAACTACCCTACTGAATTCAGAATTATGAGTGCAGAGTGCAGAATTTGGGAGCTAGGAGCTAGGAGTGCAGAATGCAAAATTGGGGAGTTAAAAGCTAAAAACTGAAGACTGAAAAAATTAAGGAATAAAAAATAATGAAATTACATGAAAAAGAGATGCGAGCTGTTTATGCGGAAACGCTGAATGAGCTGATTGAAGAAAATAGTAATGTGGTCTGCGTCGAAGCAGATTTGAGCAAGGCTTCCGGTACTAACCCGGAGGTGATCAACAAACATCCCGAAAACTTTATTAACTGCGGGGTAGCAGAAGCTAATATGGTCAGCGTCAGTGCCGGTCTGGCTAAAGAGGGCAAAATTCCTTTCTGCGCTACCTTCAGTTGTTTTGCCTCACGTCGAGTCTATGACCAGGTGACCATCAGCTGTGCCTATGCCAATAATAATGTGAAGATTATCGGTACCGCACCGGGCATTACTCAGGGGCCGAACGGCGGCACGCATATGTGTTTTCAGGATCTGGCGATTATGCGGACAATGCCTAATCTGCATGTTTACAGTCCATGTGATGTTTATGAATTAAAATCAATGATGCACTATATGGCGCATGACGAACAGCCTACCTATATGCAATTAGTCCGCCCGGCACTGAAACCAATTTTTAATGACTCATACGAGTTTAATCCGAACAAAGCAGTCAAAATCAGTGAAGGTAGTGACGTAACTTTAATTTCTACCGGCTATATGACCCAGTTTACCCCGCAGGTGGTTGAAGAACTGGCGGCTGAAGGTATTAATGTTGAACTGCTGCATTACCCTTCAATTAAACCGTTTGACGCTGAAACATTAATCAAATCAGCTCAAAAAACCGATGCGGTGGTGGTCGTTGAAAATCAGAATATTATTGGCGGACTCGGTGGGGCGGTCTGTGAAGTACTGAGCGAACATTGCCCGACCAGGGTAAAACGTCTCGGAGTACCGGATAAATTCGGAGAAGTCGCGACTGAACAATATCTGTTCGATAAACACGGTTTCGGACCGGAACAGGTCAAAGAAGCCTGCAGGTTAATGGTTAATGGTTGATGATTTAGATGGTTGGTTGAATACTGAACTCGAAGGCGGTCGCCATCTGAATAGAATTAATAAAATATCCCCTTAGTCGCAGTCTGGTCATTTTTTGGCACGAGTTGAGGTTTTACTTCCGCTTCCGTAGCGACACAGGAGCGGAGTTTGAAGCGGCACAGGAGCGGAGTTTGAAGCGGCATCTGCCTTCAGGTGCCACCTGATAAGGAAAATTAGATTATGAAAGTTATTATGGGTGCCCCCGTTAAAGGCAAGCAGTTAAAAGATGCAGTAAAAAATCACTTGGAAAAACAGGGGCATGAAATTATTGATGTCGGCTGTTTCTCTGCTGAAAAATTTGTCAAATATCCCTCAATTGGTGAACGGGTAGCCAAGGCCTTGCAGGATGGCAAGGCTGAACTGGCTATCAACTGTTGCGGCAGTGGCACCGGCGCCGCTATCGGCGCAGATAAATTCAGCGGCGTCTTAGCATGTGCATGCGAGTCGGTGAAAACCGCCGAACTTATCCGCAAAGTCAACGGTGCAAACTGCCTCTGTATGGGCGAAGATGTTGTCACTGAAGAACTCGCCTGTCGGATGACTGATGCCTTTATTAACGCGGAATTCCAGGATGCTGAAGTGCCACAACCGATTCTTGACTTTTGGGCAGAAGCGCGTGATGAGATGATTGCCCGCGGCGAAACAGCGACTGAACGTAAAATTGAAACCCTGTAAACCGGTTAAAAACAAAGCAAGCGAAAAAAATGATGACCATAACTCACACCTTTCTACTTAGCCGTAAAATGTGAGTTATGAAAAGCGGTGAAGAATCACCACTCCCAAAAGCTTAATTCGTTAGACTGCGTCATTTTGGAGTGCGAAAATTCTTTTTCGTTTTAACGCACGACTTAATTTACGATTAGATTATAATAGAATTTTAAATCGGCATGAATTATGTCGAAAGCTTTGTACATATTAGGTGCGAAAGGTATAATAAGGTGGCAGATGCCTGAAAGAAGGAACAAAGATTATGTATTTTAACAGAAAAGATGAAGTTTCTCAGCTACTCAAGCTGACTGAAGGCGACGTTGTGAAAAAGGCCGGTTCGCATCTGCGGATATTTGCAGACTGCGACGGCATTCATCAACAAATTGCTGACGATATGGCTAATTTCATTAAAGCGCAGAATGCAAAAGGCGAAAGAACCAGATTTATTCTGCCGGTCGGCCCAGTAGAGCAATATCCGATTTTCCTTGAAAGGCTTCATCAGGAAAAAATAAGTCTGAAAAACTGCTGGTTTTTCTATATGGATGAGAATGCGGATCATGCCGGTTATGAGCTGCCGGTTACCCATCCATTGAGTTTCCAGAGAGAAATGCGAAAATTATGGCTGGACAATGTCGATACTGAATTTGCGGTACCGGAAGAACAACTGTTTTTCCCCGGCAGGGATAATATTGCGCAACTTGCCGAAATCATTGATGTTGTCGGCGGTATAGATATCTGTTTCGG
Source organism: Victivallaceae bacterium (assembly GCA_021647315.1). Lineage (GTDB taxonomy): Bacteria > Verrucomicrobiota > Lentisphaeria > Victivallales > Victivallaceae > JAKIUY01. The sequence goes on along the minus strand of JAKIUY010000007.1, from coordinate 47,672 downwards.
CGGTATCGGCATTCATGGTCATCTCGCTTTTAATGAACCGGAACCGGAAGTGAGAAATTCAGACCCAAGGTTAGTTTACCTGAATGATTTTACAACGACGATCAATGCTATTCGGGCTAAAGTTGGCGGTAATCTTGAAGGTTTTCCCCGTAAAGCATACACCCTCGGGCTGCGTCAGATTCTCGGAGCAAGCAAGCTACGACTCGCATGCCGCAACGGCATTAACCTTGACTGGGCTAATACGGTTTTACGGCTGGCGTTGCTAGGGGCTCCAGGCGATGACTATCCATGCACTTATGTAAATCAACATAATGATTTTGTAATATATACCGATAATGATACATTAAAACAACCGGAAATTCTTTTATAATGCTTAAGCGTCTCGCTTGAGGAAAATAATAATAAGGACCCACAAAAAAATAACTTGGATCTTTTGCTTGACTGCGAACCGCTACTCTGCGTTACGAAAATATTTATATAGTTCTACTATGTAAACACTTTCGTGTCTTGATTAGCAGCCCGCTTCCAGCGCAAAATTATCTAATTTATTTTTTAGTGAATCCTAAGGCTGACACCATGAAAAAAATTGACATACATCACCACTTGGTCGAAGAGCATAATTATATCGATAATTTATTGCGCACCATGGATGAACATGAGATTGAAAAGAGCTCATTAATCGGACTTGGGTCATTATTCAAAGGGCTGTTTGTTCAAAACGGTCATAATGGTAGTTGTGCCGATGATGATGCAGTTGAAAAAGTTGTCAAGCAATATCCCGACCGTTTTTTCGGTCAGGGTTATATTCGTCTTGGTGTTGATAACGCTGCTAAAGTTGATGAACTGCATGACCGTGGTTTTGCCGGGTTGAAATTTCATATTCCGAAAGAACGTTATGATGCTGAAGAATACTTTGCCATTTACGAAAAAGCTCAACGCTATGACATGCCGTGCCTGTTTCATACTGGCATCGTTGCGTTTCCAACTCCAATGCCGGCAGAACGTATCTCATCATTCAATATGGAGCCGATTCATCTGGAAGCAGTAGCACAGCTTTTCCCGGAATTGAAAATAATTATTGCCCATCTCGGAATCCAGAGCTATCTTACCGCATTGACCTTAATCAGACTGTTTCCCAATATTTATGCCGACCTGTCAGGCTCGACGCCCGGCTGGCGCGCCAATCTTTCCATGGATGATTGGCAACGGCTGTTGTGGTTTCCTAACGCCCATGAAAAAATCCTTTTCGGCTCCGATGTCCACTGGAATGAAATTACTGAAAATATTGATATCTATGACACTATTGCAACTGCTGCTGGTTGGAATGAGTCCATGAGACAGAATATCTATTATAAAAATAGCAGAAAACTATTTAATTTTGCTAAGTAAACGATCGGAAAACTACCATTGATAATAGTTCTCAAAAAAATAGATTTAATTTGGGGATATCTGTGAGCTGCGTTCCGCATGACGGCTATGTTCTGTGCTTCGTAGCTTGACTTATATAGAAGTGTAAGCATATTACTATACATATAAAAGTTAAATTATTCAGTTATTAGGTGCAGATGATAAAAAAATACAAATACCTGCAATTTGCAGAGTTGCTTGAAAATGAGATATATCGTGCCTATCAACCCGGGCAAGTTTTCCCGTCACAGGAGATGCTTGCCGAGCGTTTCAGCTGTAATCGTGCCACTGTCAATAAAGCTGTCAGAGAACTGGCTGAACGTGGTTTGTTATTACAGCAAGGGCGCAAAGGCACATTTGTGGCTGATTTTATCAATTCCGGTTTTGATCCTCATTTATTGGCACTGGTCATGCCGCTCAGGTCACACATGTGGGATCGCCTTTACCTTGAAATGTCATGTACCAGCAGTGAAAATAATTATTTCACCTTAGCTGTTGATACTAGCGCGGCAGCAGAAAAACAGCCAGGCGCCGAAGCAGAGCTGTTCAGACGTTTGAAACATTTATTGCAATTCAGACCGCGCAATGTAGTAGTTTCAACGGAGCTGGATATTAACTATTTTCTGGAAAAACTGGGCAATGCGCGACGCAAATTCCGTAATCTTATCTGGCTGCATGATCGGGATATTGCCAACTGTTCAGATACCCCGCTGGGACAAGTCAGTATGGACATGACTGCCACCTGGCGTTTAGTTGCCGAGAACGCCCTGCACAGCGGTTATCGGGATATCTGTCTCTTTGTCCAGAATATTTCATTCATGTCAGATGCCCTGAAAGCGTGTGTTAAAAACGTCTTGGCGGAAGCTGGTATCACCGATGTTCATATTCACTGTTTCAATGAAGATGATCTACAGAATTCTCTTAACTCACTAGTCCATTTAGCTCAAACAAATGAATCATTAGCCGTGATCTGCACCTATGATTACGGAGCCCATCTAGTCAGCGGCGCACTGCGTGCCGCCAATATCCTGATTCCGGACAAAGTGGGAATTTACGGAGTTAACAACACTCCATGGTCGGAACAGGACAACTTAACCAGTATCGGCTTTGATTATCGTTTATGGAGCAGGCAAATTATAGCATGCATCAATCAACTGGAACAGGACAAAACGCATTGTAAACTAGCCATTCCACCACAATTCATTCAACGCGCCAGCACCCGGCACATATAAACCGGCCTTGCCGGAATTAAAAAAGTAGTCTGCGACACTAGGCACGTTTGCAGTCACGTGCCAGGCGCATGGGCAAATAAACCCCCAATTGGGAATTAGGGGTTTTACTTAGGCCTCTACGAGTGTCACCGGAACATCGCCTGTTGAAAACCACAAAATGAACCTACTACATGCTAAAATTGCGGGTTTTGGCGGTATTTTGCCGGGGTGAGGTTCATTGACCGGGCGAATATTCGGTAAAAGAATGCCAGATCGTTGAAGCCGGCCTGGGCTGCGATAGTTTTTATCGGCAGTTCAGTTTCTCGCAACTGCGTGCAGGCATATTCAATTCGCCGATTATGAATAAAGCGAATGGGACTGATCCCAAATAGGTCATTAAATAATTTCCTAGTATAAACTTGGCTGATGTTAAGTTTTTCTGCCAAATCTTTGGCTGTAAGTTCATATTCACTGAATCTATGTTCAATCAGCTCGAGTGCCGGGTAAATCCTGGATAGTTTTTTCAACTCAGGCGTGACCGAATTAAGCTTACTGGTGCTATTTAAAATCAGCTCAAACAGTTGAACTCGGATCAGTGCTTCGAAATAGTTCTTCCAACCCGGTGGTTTCAAGGCATAGAGTTTGGCACACTTTCGGGACAATTCGGTGAAACTTTCGTTTTTATCGGCAAAAATACCACTTAAACCGAGCAGAGCACAGATATCAATCAAATTGTAAACTCGAGCCTGAAAATGGATATTTATCATGATCATCCTGCTCCCGGCGGCTGGAGTCAAGGCATGCGTTACTCGCGCCGGGAAAAGCACTAATTGACCGGGTTTAACCGGCAATTTACGCGATTTCAGCATTAACTCACCTTCACCGGCAATAATCAGGCTCCAATAACTATTGGGCAGGGTGCGTTTGGCCAATTTCCATTCTGTACTGCAATTATAGTGATAAGCTGACATCGGGGTAATCGCTAAATGTTCAAGCAACGGCTCAAATTCGTATCCGGCATCATCATGAAATTGAGGATATGCAGAAAAGTCCGCTTTATCAAAACTGTGAGCAGTCGCAACTTGTTTGGTCATAAAATTACCTGTATTTCGTTTTGTCTAATAGTATTATCGTTTTTTATAGTTGAAATATTTATTTAATTAACGTATAATATATAACGATGCAGAAAAAATTCAAATTTTACAGAGGTCAAGATGAACAATAACTATTATCAGCAGGTTGCAAAATTAGCCGCAAAAGTATCAAGTCACGATGATGAGGTCAGTTATCTGCGTGAACTGGCAGGTATGAGCATGGAATTGGCGGACGAAGCACGTATGACAACGATCAAGCAACGTTGGCGTGATGTCAATGCGTTGCGTAAACCGGATCGTCCGCCGATCTGGTGCAATCCTGTCGGCTGCTGGACCGAAATGATTCCAGCTGAAGCTTTAGTCTGCCGTAGTGATGTTAACCGTGAACTTGAACTGTTTTTTCGCAAAATAATGATGAAACGTGATATTGACGATGACTCCCCGGTTGATCCATACTACAAAATCGGCATGGAGTTTGATGTGACACCCAACAATACCTGGGGCGTTGATATTGTTCATGAATCGCTGGATGAAGTCGGTTCGGCTTGGCAATATAAATCGGCGTTGGAAACCTATGAAGATTTTGATAAACTGCAAGTGCCGCAATACAGCTATAATAAACAGGCTACAGAATCGCGGGCAGCGCAACGTCAAGATGTCCTGGGTGAAATAATGCCGGTGAAACTTGTCCCATTGCTGGGGTATGCCAATAAAGCAACAATTGCCTACCCCGCCACTGATCTGCGCGGTATGGAAACCTTAATGATGGATATGATATTAGAGCCGAATCGTGTTCACCAATTAATGCAGGTTATGTTTGAGGGGGTAATGAATTTTCTTGATGCCGTAGAGGCGACGGGGCTGATTGTTCCGAATACCGATGAACCGATGTTTCTCAGTGATCCGCTCCGGCCTGAACCTGCCGATGGTAAATATAGTTTTAAAGATTATTGGATGGCCGGCAATTCACAGGAGCTTGATCAGGTCAGTCCTGAGATGTTTGAAGAGTTTCTGTTGGACTATCAGAAGCAGATATTTGCCCGTTTCGGTGCCGTATCATACGGCTGTTGCGAAAACCTAACCAAGAAACTTGACCCGGTATTAGCCATTCACAATCTAAAAATCATGGTCTGCAGCGACTGGACGGATCTGGAACTACTGGTCGAAAAAGTTAATCGTCAACACTGTATCATGTGGCGTCATCTCGCCTCGGACGTGGTTTGTCTTGATAATACAACAGCATTGAGGGATAAAATCAATACTGAAGCCGCTATCCTTAAAGGCAGCTCTTATCAAGCGATTTTGCGTGAACTGCAAACCTTGATGGGACATCCGAACCGCCTGCACGAATGGACTGAAATAACCAAAGAAGCGGTCAGTGAATAATAAATAAAATTTGACAGCACAGGCTGTCTTTGGAGTGCGGTGATTCTTCGCCGCTTTTAAGCTGTAACGCGCAAACGCTCAAAAGAGACGATAAACGTTGTGGGACTTAGGGGGGACGCCTAAGCTACTTTAAAATGCAGGGGCGAATTTTAGTTCGCCCCTGTTTGTTTTAAGCTAGAAGAATGCACTTGTGTATTAGATGCAATATTCAGGGATAATTTTTTTGGCCCCTAATAATGCAACTATCTGTGATAGGGCATCTTCGTAATCCAAGAGTTCTTCAATCGCAATATCCGGCTGGAATGAATCAAAACGATGACTGTCAACACTGATCACAAAAAACTCATTCGGCGTATTGAGCAGTTTAAGGTGTTCAAGTTCATAATCATCAAGATCATCGATTGAGGTGATAAAAATCAATCCGGCATCAGTCATGATCCTGGAAAGTTCACCGAGACGGCGCAGATGTTCATCTCGATTGACAAATCCTTCCCGAATATCGGCATCAAGCCCGTCGCGAATCGAACCAATACCGAGATAATAGGAATTCAGATTACTTTTGAACAGTCTATTTTCCAGTTTGGCGGCCAACTGTTGTTTTCCGCTATCTTTTGAACCGGTAATGATAACTGTTTTGCCATAGTGATGATTACGGGTCGCACGCTGTTTTGCACTGACAATACCATGATCCCAGTTAAATTCACGATCATTGATATGTTTTTCCAGCACTTCACGTTCTGAATTAACCGGCACATCCTGAGCTGCCACCGGGACATTGATCATGCCTGCCGCCACAGTATTATTACTGATAGTATCGATCAGAATAAAACTGCCAGTCTGACGGTTCTCACGATAGGAGTCAAAAAACAGTTCATTATAGGAACTGACAACTACCCGCCCGATTTCATTGAGTTCAAGTTTATCCGTATTCTGTTTACGCAATGAGTTGACATCGACCTTGTACTTAATCACATCGACTTTGGCCTTAGTCATTTTGGCTGTATGCTTGATATGATAGGTACGTGACAGATCAAGCGGTTGTTCACTCATCCAGATCAACATTGCATCAAAACTTTTGCTTACGGCAGGGGTATTGCCAACTTTGACAATCATCTCGCCACTGCTGATGTCGATTTCATCTTGCAGTTCCAACGTGATTGCCTGACCGGCAAAAGCTTCATCAAGGTTACCGTCAGCAGTAACAATATTCTTCACCGTAGATTTTTTACCGGACGGCAGAGCGGCTATTTCATCACCGGGTTTAATCACTCCGGAGGCAATAGTTCCGGCAAACCCACGAAAATTAAGATGCGGCCGATTGACATATTGAACCGGGAAACGGAAATCGCTATAGTTATGATCAGCGGCAATATTAACATTTTCCAGCGTTGAGAGTAGTGTATCGCCGTCATACCAGTCGGTTGCCGCCGATTTATCAACGACATTATCGCCTTTAAGTGCCGAAAGCGGGATATAGTGAATATCCGGGATGCCAAGTGGATCGATAAACTGTGCAAAGTCAGCTTTAATTGCATTGAAGACATCTTCAGAATAGTCATTCAAATCCATTTTATTGATGGCGACAATGACATGTTTAATCCCGAGCAGTGAGACAATAAACGCATGGCGTTTGGTCTGGGTGATGACCCCATAGCGGGCATCAATCAGAATTACCGCTAGATCCGCCGTTGATGCACCCGTTGCCATATTTCTAGTGTACTGTTCATGCCCCGGAGTGTCAGCAATGATGAATTTCCGCTTAGGCGTGGCAAAGTAACGATATGCGACATCAATTGTAATGCCCTGTTCACGTTCAGCCTTCAGTCCATCAAGCAGCAGAGCGTAATCAATTTCTCCAACTCCGGTTGTGCCTGATTTTTCACTGTCCTTACGCAGCGTGCTCAGCTGATCGTCAAAAATAAGTTTGCTGTCATAGAGCAAACGTCCGATCAAGGTTGATTTACCGTCGTCAACTGACCCGCAAGTCAGAAACCGCAGCAAATCCTTGTTTTCATGCTCATCTAAAAATTTATCAATATCCATAATCCTGTTTCCTGTAAAAATTGTTTATACCCATTATGGGGATTTTTTAGTTCACTTATTCGGCTCTTTTAACTAAAATGAATGGAATAAAAGTAAGTTAATATTTCAGCCTAAATAAATATACTTTCAGCGATAGTTCTGCATTCAGCAATCATAATTCATACTTTACTAAAAGTAGCCTTCACGTTTTTTCTGTTCCATTGATGAATCACCATCACTGTCAATTAGCCGGGTTGAACGCTCACTGAGGCGCGTCTGCATCATTTCAGCGACAATATCTTCAACTGTAGCCGCACTGGATTCAATTGCTCCAGTCAGCGGATAACAGCCTAGAGTCCGAAACCGCACCATCTTCTCAACCGGGGTTTCGCCCGGTTCAAGCCGCATGCGTTCGTCATCCACCATAATCCAGGTACCGTCACGTTTAACCACCGGACGTTTTTTAGCGAAATAGAGCGGCACTAACGGAATTTTTTCCAATCTGATGTATTGCCAAACGTCAAGTTCAGTCCAGTTTGAGATAGGGAAAACCCGCACACTCTCACCGGGATTAATCCGGCCATTATAAAGATTCCACAGTTCCGGCCGCTGATTTTTCGGATCCCATTGATGATTACGGTCACGGAATGAATAGATGCGCTCTTTAGCCCGTGATTTTTCTTCATCACGCCGCGCACCACCGAATGCCACATCATAACCACCTTCATCAAGTGACTGCAACAGGGCCTGGGTTTTCATGATATCGGTATATTTGCGGCTACCGTAATCAAACGGGTTAACGCCTGCCGCCTTACCTTCCACATTATGCCCCACTGTCAAATCAAGGCCCTGTTCAGCACAGAATTTATCCCGAAACTCAATCATCTCTTTGAATTTCCATGTTGAATTTATATGGAGTAGTTTAAACGGCAGTTTGCCGGGGAAAAATGCCTTCTGAGCCAATCTGACCAGTACTGATGAATCTTTGCCGATAGAATAGAGCATGACCGGATTATCAAACTGACTGACCGCGTCGCGGAAAATTTCAATACTCTCCGCCTCCAACTGTTTTAACTGACTTATTTTATAATCTGACATAATATTGTTCCTAATTTTTTATCCCCATTGGGGTAATTTATATTTTGTTTATTTTAATTATTTTATTTGGGTAAATATAGAATTTACCTCTACGGGCATGTTTAAATTTATTATTTTGCGGCTCTGGTTAATTTACCATTAACCAGGTGAAGCCCGCACTCTTTCTGTTCCGGGGTTTCCCACCACCAGCGTCCAGCTCTGACGTCTTCACCGGGACCAATCGCTCTAGTACAACACGAACAACCAATACTGGGGAAGCCGCTGTCATGCAATTTACTATAGGGCACATCATGTTCCTTGATGTAATCCCAAACATTATATTCATTCCAGTCAACCAGCGGATTAATCTTTATCATCTGATTAGCCTCATCCCAGGCAACAACTTCAATATCGCTGCGGGTCACTGATTGAGAACGTCTCAAGCCGCAGATCCAGGCGGAGTAAGGAGCTAAAGCCCGTTTAAGCGGATCAATTTTCCGCACCTGACAACACATTTTACGTTGTTCAACATTGTTACGAAAAAGATTGATCCCATGTGCTGCCACCATCGCTTCCAACGCTGTGCTGTTCGGATAAAAAACTTTTATCGCAGCATTGTAACGCTCCTCGGTAGCTTGAATCAACTCATGAGTTTCATTGAATAATCGACCTGTGTCAAGTGTAATTGATGGAATCGCCAGTTTGTGACGCCAGATCATATCAATAATTACCTGATCTTCAGCACCCATGCCCGTAGCAAACACAACCTGTCCGTTCATCTCGAACGCAATCCATTGCAAAATTTCTTCAGCCGTTTTCCCTGATAGTTGCTCTTTTATCGCTAACACTTGCTCTTTCATTGTAATCCTTATTAAATTTGTAAAGTTTAACTGTAAAATCATTGTTTTATTGTTATCGTACCTATAATATAGCCTCAAATTTAAACTTGTCAAATTATTATTAACTTAGTAAGGTATCTTTTCTTTGATTTTATTAAAAAGAGGGCTGGTACAAGGCTGTTCAATGCTAAATAAAATTAAGTGTACTTGTAAATCCAGTATTGAACTACCCTGGGAGCTGGTGGATCTGGAGTTATCTTTCTCTGGTTCACTCTTTACATGGGCAAAAAAATAACATCTTATATAGTGGTCTATTTGCTTTAACTATTATCTACCATTATCTTATAAGTTGAAATTTAATTAATTAATTTTATATGAATATATAAGGATATAAAGACTATGAGTAATAAAGTTGAAACCGTAATTGTACTTGATTTCGGCTCACAATACAGCCAGCTGATTGCCCGACGCATCCGTGAATGCAATGTATACAGTAAAATTCTACCATTCAACACCCCGGCGGCAAAAATTGCTGCAGAACAGGCACAGGGCCTGATTCTCAGTGGTGGCCCCGCCAGTGTCTATCAAGATAACGCCCCTAAATGTGATCCGGCAATATTTGATCTCAATCTGCCGATTCTCGGTATCTGTTATGGCCAACAATTGATGATCAATATTCTCGGCGGAAAAGTTGTCCGCGGGCAGGCACGTGAGTATGGCAAAGCAATACTCAACATCAGTAACAGCCAGACCCTGTTCAGCGGCATCGAAGGCGACATTCAGGTCTGGATGTCGCACGGTGATAAGGTGCGTGAATTGCCCGAAGGTTTTACTGTTCGAGCCACTACTGACAATACCGAATTTGCCGGTATTGCCAACGAAGCGCGCAACATGTATGGGATTCAATTCCACCCGGAAGTAGTCCATACGCCGCGAGGCAAAGAGATTATCAGTAATTTCTGTCATAAGATCTGTGGTTGCGTCGGCAACTGGACTATGGCATCATTTATCGAATCTGCGGTAAATGAGATTCGCAAAACCGTCGGCGATAGCCAGGTAGTGCTCGGACTTAGCGGTGGCGTAGACTCTTCAGTCGCAGCCGCCCTGATCAATAAGGCTATCGGAAATCAACTGACCTGTATTTTTGTTAATAACGGGATGTTGCGTAAAGGCGAAGCAGAACGGGTACAGCAACTCTTCTCTGATAATTTCAAAATAAATTTCCGTTATATTGATGCTGAACAGCGTTTTCTCGATAAACTTGCCGGCCATGCTGACCCGGAACGCAAACGCAAGATTATCGGTCATGAATTTGTCGAAGTATTTGACGAAGAATCTAAAACTATTACAAATGCAGCATTCTTAGCCCAGGGCACCACCTACCCAGATGTCATCGAAAGTGTACCGATTGACGGCAATCCAGCTTCAATGATCAAAAGCCATCACAATGTTGGCGGGCTACCTGAAAAAATGAAACTAAAACTGCTCGAACCGCTAAGCCGTCTTTTTAAGGATGAAGTACGCGAAGTCGGTGCCCAACTTGGCCTGCCGAAAGATGTTGTCTGGCGTCAACCATTCCCAGGCCCAGGTCTTGCGGTCAGACATATCGGCGCGGTAACTAAAGAAAATCTTGATACACTTCGTGATGCTGATGCGATTGTGGTTGATGAAATCAGAAAAGCCGGTCTTTACTATGAAATCTGGCAGACATTTGCCGTATTCCTGCCAATCCGTACTGTCGGCGTCATGGGAGACGAACGCACCTATGACAATGCCATTGCCCTGCGGGCCGTGGAAAGTTCAGACGGCATGACCGCCGACTGGGTAAAACTGCCTTACGAAGTGCTCGGCAACATCTCCACCCGGATCATCAATGAAGTTCAGGGTATCAACCGGGTAGTCTACGATATTACCTCAAAACCCCCAGGCACCATTGAGTGGGAATAACGGACGGACATTCGTCCGTTTGTTAATGCTTCAAACTTCGCTACGCTACGGAAGCATGATCGCTGACTGCTAGTATTGGAAGCAGAAATATTTTCGGAGTCCGGTGATTCTTCACCGCTGACACAGCACTACGTCTCGGGAAATCGTGGGAGGTAGTGGAAAAAAGTTTATCTAGTGGAGTTTGCAATAAACTGCCAGCTGTTTATATTCATAACATGTAATGCTTAGAAGCTGGCTCTGTTTGATAAGATCAGTTAGTTTTTTGGCATTTTAAACTTGACTAAGCGAGGATGTTTTCATGAATAAACTTAATATTAATTTTTTTACTGCTTTATTACTATTTGGTTTTATTGTTGGCTGCGAACGCAAAGCACCGCCGCCACGGCTCCAACCTACCGTGGTGGTTACACCTGCCACGAATGAGGATATAGTTAAAACTCATGCAGCTGTCGGCCAGACGGTTGCTCAGGATAAAGTTGAATTTCTGGCAAGAGTAGAGGGTTTTCTCGTTAAACGTGAATTTATTGAAGGCGATTTTGTTCAAAAAGGTAAATTACTGTTTGAAATCGAAAAAGATAAATATCAGGCTGAAGTTCAAAGTGCCCAGGCTGATCTTGAAAACGCCCAGGCTGATTTGATTAATGCCCAGATTGATTTCAAACGTCAAACGACATTATTGGCGCAGAAGGCAACTTCACAACGTGCTTATGATAATGCCCGAGCCGCAAAAATGATGGCGGATGCTAAAGTTATGGCAGCGCAGGGGAAATTAAAGATTGCCAAAATAAACTTAAGTTATACTGATATAAAAGCCCCGTTTGATGGCCTGATTGGTCTGTCAACCTACAGCGTGGGTAATGTTATTGGGCCGAATAGTGGCACTTTAGCGACTATTATAAAACTTGACCCGATGAAAGTTGAGTTCAATCTGAATGAAGCGGTTATTCTGAGTGCTTTGCAGAAAGGGAATATTAATCGTGCTCAGGATGATAGAAAGATAAAGGTTAGATTACGCTTATCAAACGGAACAATATATCGTCATGACGGGATTATTGATTTCATCGATAACCGGATAAATCCGGCAACCGGGTCGATAAAACTGCGGGTAGCGTTTGAAAATAAAAAACGAATTTTGTTGCCGGGGCAGTATGTCAACGTAATCCTGGAAGCGAGAGAACAAATAGTGGCCTTAATGATTCCACAGGCATCAATCCAGGAAGATCAACAGGGGAAATTTGTGTTGGTGGTTACGGCTCAACAGCAGGTTAAACGTAAAAATGTTACGGTTGGAGACCGGCATGGGATTAATATTATTATCAAATCCGGTTTAATTGCCGGCGAACTGGTTATTGTTGAAGGCTTGCAGAAGGTGCGGGAGGGAATGAAAGTTAAAACGATGCGTGATAAAATGAATCCCGCGATGAATGTTTCACCGGCAATGACTGAAGAGTCTCCAACCGCAACTGTTAAATAACCCGAGACATAGATTATGATCAGTCAATTTTTTATTACGCGTCCGAAGTTTGCTTTTGTTATTTCTATCGTCATTACCATTGCCGGCTTGATTGCTATCAAAGTGCTGCCGGTAGCTCAGTATCCTGAAATAACGCCCCCGCAGGTTCAGATTACCACTAACTATCCAGGCGCGAATGCGGAAGTTGTTGAACAGACGGTGGTCTCACCGATTGAAACACAGGTTAATGGTGTTAAGCGCATGCTTTATATGTCGTCGACCAGTTCAAATAATGGCAGTGCTACCATAAATATTACATTTGAGATCGGCAGTGATGGCGACCTTAATACGGTTAATTCTCAGAATCGAGTGTCAATTGCCACCCCGCAACTGCCGGAAGAGGTCAAACGCCAGGGTATCAGTACTAAAGAGCAATCAACAAATATGTTGCTGATTGTCAATATATTTTCTCCTGGAAACAGCTATGATGAACTATTTCTCAATAACTACACTTTATTAAATATTCGCGATGAGATTGCCCGGATACCCGGGGTGGGTAATGCCAGCTTGTTCGGTAATATGTCATATTCAATGCGAATATGGTTAAACCCTGACAAGCTGAATGGGCTGAAGTTGACACCGACTGATGTTATTGCGGCGGTTCAGGAACAGAATGCTCAGGTGGCTGCCGGTCAGATTGGTGCTCCGCCAATTAACCGTCAACAGCAATTTCAATATACAATTCGTGTTAAAGGACGGCTATCGCAAGTTAAAGAGTTCGAGAATATTGTTGTTCGGGCCAATTCAGACGGATCAGTGGTAAAAGTCAAAGATGTTGCCAGAGTTGATCTGGGGGCTGAATCTTATTCGTCCATGTCAAAACTTAATGGTAAACCTGCCGCGTTATTAGCTGTTTACCAACTACCAAGTGCGAATGGACTGGCAGTTGCTGCTCAGGTCAGAGAAACTTTGCGCCGCATCGCCGCCGCGCCAAATTTTCCTAAAGATCTTAAATATGGTTTCATCTATGATACCACAAGATTTATTCAAGCTTCAATCTCCGAGGTGTTGGTTACATTAGTGATTGCAGTTTTTCTGGTAGTTTTAGTCACCTATATTTTTCTGCAAAACTTCCGTTCAACTCTGATCCCGGCGTTGGCTATTCCGGTTTCGCTAATCGGTACCTTTGCCGCATTGCTGGCACTGGGCTATTCAATCAATTTAATTACCCTGTTCGGACTGATTCTAGCTATCGGTATTGTTGTCGATGATGCAATTACGGTCATAGAAAGCGTTAATCATAAAATGAATAATGATGGTTTGTCAGCTGAAACGGCGACGATTGAAACCATGAAACTGATCACCTCGCCGGTAATTGCGACAACAATGGTTCTGATGGCGGTATTTGTCCCAGTGATGTTCCTGCCCGGGATGACGGGAGTGTTGTATCGCCAGTTTGCGGTAACCATATCGGTTGCGGTCTGTATCTCTTCATTGAACGCTTTAACCTTAAGTCCGGCGTTGTGTGCCACCATTCTGAAACCGGCTGGTGCCAGTACCTTTATTGGGTTTGTCTGGTTTAATAAAATTTTCGATTCAATGACTGTAGGCTATATGAAATGGGTCAGGTTTCTGACCCGTCGAGTCATCTTGGTAATGTTAATCTTTGCTGGATTGTTAGGCTTTACCTATTGGCTTTACATTAACTTGCCGACTGGATTTATCCCGACTGAAGATCAGGGCTTTTTTATGATAAATGTTCAATTGCCAGATGGTGCGTCACTCGAACGCAGTGCACAGATTTCTAATCGGATTAGAAAAATTTGTGCTGAAACTCCAGGCGTTACTGATGTGTTGAGTGTTGATGGCTATAGTATTTTAAACGGTACCAATTCGTCTAATGCTGCACTGTTGATCGGTATCTTAAAACCTTGGGATGAACGTAAAAGTGCGCCCCTGCAATCGAGATCAATTGTTCAACAAATTCAACGTAAGGTAATGGCGATCCCTGATGCCAATATCTTTATCTTCGAGCCACCGGCAATTCCGGGACTTGGTACAACTGGTGGCTTTGAATTTGTGCTCCAGGATCGGGGCAGCGGCAGCGTTCAGGATTTAGCTTCTGCACTTGGTGGCTTGATTATCGCCGCTAATAAAGAGCCGGAATTGTCCCGGGTTTTCAGCCCTTTCAGAGCTGGAGTGCCACAAATATATCTCGATATTGATCGCCGTAAGGTGAAAAAACTGGGTATTGACCTCAGTGATGTTTTTACTTCATTGCAGGCCAATCTCGGCGCATTTTATGTCAATGATTTTAACCGATTTGGTAAAGTCTACAAAGTTATGGTGCAGGCGGAACAACAGTTCAGACGTGATATTTCTGATCTTAGCTCACTCTATCTGCGCAGTGCTGATGGTGAAATGATTCCAATGTCGACCTTGGTCAAGGTTACAAGTATTCTGGGGCCGGAAATAATTAATCATTATAACCTTTATAAATCGGCAACCGTCAATGGTCAAGCGGCTCCGGGGTATTCGTCCGGACAGGCGATGGCGGCCATGGAACGGGTTGCCAAACATAATTTGCCGACAAATTATGATTATGAATGGACGGGGATGTCATATCAGGAAATTCTGGCGGGTAATCAGATAACCATTATTTTTGCCTTGCCACTGGTTTTTATCTATCTGTTTCTCGTGGCGCAATATGAAAGCTGGATGTTGCCATTGGCGATAATGTTCTCCGTGCCTATCGCCTTTTTCGGCGCGATCGGCGCTTTGTGGCTTGCCGGACTCGAAAATAATATCTATGCCCAGGTAGGATTTATCCTGCTCTTCGGCTTGGCGAGTAAAACAGCTATTCTGATTGTTGAATTTGCTAAAAATCAACGCGAGTCAGGGCGTTCGATTCTGGAAGCTGCCGCTGATGCGGCCAGTTTGCGGTTTCGCGCGGTACTGATGACAGCACTCTCTTTTGTCCTCGGAGTAATTCCGCTGGTGGTTGCGGTCGGTGCCGGTTCAGCCAGTCGGCGTTCACTTGGTACCGCCGTCTGTGGCGGCATGTTGCTTTCCGCTGTCTTCGGAACCATTTTGGTGCCAGCCTTTTATGTCGTCATCCAGAAAACAGTCGAATGGCGGAAAAAGCAATAGACGCAAACTAGTTTACAGCTGTTTTTATTCCCATAAGGCTGTATTGTATTGGAGTAAGTAATGATTACGCTTGATTAAGAAGAGTTTGATCTTTTGGTATCACAATCTGTGATACCAAAAGACAATTCTTTAACATTACAATCAGTGACCTTAAAAAGCAGGTGGGGAAAACAGAGGAAATATTTGTTTAATGTTTTTACCGAACAAGGTGTTTCAATGCTTTCGGCGGTTTTAAACAGCGAAACAGCAATACAAATTTAATTGAAAAATTGAACATTGGATTACTAAAATGAAAACTGATAAAAAATTGACGGTGAACTCTTTTCGCCGGATGAAACGTGATAATGATAAAATAGTCATGCTGACTGCCGCCGATGCGCCTATGGCGAATTTGGCCGCAAGCTGCGGAATTGATATAATTTTGGTCGGCGATTCAATGGCCATGACTGTGCTCGGCTATGAAAATACTCTGCCGTTGACCCTCGATGAATCGCTGCATCATACTGCCGCAGTCAGGCGTGGTGCCCCTAAAGCATTCGTGGTCGGTGATATGCCTTTTATGACCTATCAGGCTGATATAAATGATGCTTTGGTCAATGCTGCCCATTACTTGAAAGAGGCTGGTGCCGATGCGGTAAAACTTGAAGGTGGCATGGAAATTATTGACACGGCAACCCGTTTTACCGGTGCCGGAATTCCGGTGATGGGCCACATCGGCTTACAGCCGCAGAAAGTTATGACTTCAGGTGGTTACCGCATTGCCGGTAAAAGTGAAGCTGAAGTAAAACGCCTGTTAGAGGAGGCCAAAGCTCTCCAGGCGGCTGGTGCTTTTGCCGTAGTGCTTGAGTGTATTCCAGCTAATGTCAGCCGTAAAATAACCGATGCTCTGGATATTCCAACGATCGGCATCGGGGCAGGAGTTAATTGTGACGGTCAGGTACAGGTAGTCAATGATCTATTGGGATTTTTCACTGATTTTGTGCCAAAACACGCCAAGTGTTACGCCAATTTAACCGACATCATCAAACAGGCCTTCGCCGAATATGTCAGTGAGGTAAAAGCCAAAGATTTCCCTGCCGATAAGAACTCGTTTTAGGGGCTTCGGACGAATTGGACGAATTGGACGAATTGGACGAATTGGACAGATCGGATCTGACTAACCCGATGGCATTCGAAAAAGTATTCGCAATCGCACACCCCTTTCGAGTACCGTCTAACTTGACAAGTCCGATAATGCATTGAATTACCGGTCGGCAATGTTATACTATACAATTAAGCTAAAAACAACAACTTAAGAGAATATAATGAGCAATAATATTACCGTAAATGTCGGATTGGATGAGCGTTCCTACACTATCACAATCAGACCGGGATTACTTGACCAAACACTGGAACTCCTGAAAGAAAAGATTGATAAACGTCGCTGTTTAGTGATTGCGGATTCACATGTCTATAGCCTTTATGGCGAACGCATGGAACAAAAACTGCGCGAGGCTGGTGCTGAAGTCAGCAGTTCGGTCTTTCCCGAAGGCGAAGAGAATAAACATCTGAATACTATGGCGGCAATCTATCATGATGCCGTTAAAGCGGGACTTAATCGTAAATCACTGATAGTTGCCCTCGGTGGTGGAGTCAGTGGTGATATTGCCGGATTTGCCGCTGCCACCTATATGCGGGGCATTGAATTTATTCAGATCCCGACTTCACTGCTGGCAATGGTTGATTCCAGTGTCGGTGGTAAAACCGGGGTTGATCTGCCCGAAGGTAAAAATCTGGTCGGTGCATTCTGGCAACCCAAAGCAGTAATTATCGATCCTAAATTATTAACGACGCTTGATATACGCGAAATTCGTTGCGGTTTAGCGGAAATTGTCAAATACGCGGTAATTATTGATGCTGAACTGTTTGATCTCCTCCAGAATAACGTTGATAAACTTTTAAACCTTGATCTCGATTTTTATGCTCAAATAATCGCCAGGTGCTGTAAAATTAAAGCAAAAATAGTCGCGGAAGATGAACGCGAAGCGGGTGTTCGGGCCCTGTTGAACTATGGGCATACTTTCGGGCATGCTATAGAACAGGTGGCAAATTTCTCTATCGGTCATGGTGAAGGTGTGGCAATCGGCATGTGCATGGCTGCTGATCTCGCAGTAAAACTTGGACTATGTGCCCCGGGAGTTGAACAAAAACAACGTATTTTGCTCGAATCCCTCGGTCTGCCATGTTCAACTGAATTAGCCCCTGAGGCGATTCGCGAAGCAATGAAAAGCGATAAAAAGAATACTGATGGGACAACCGTGGTGGTTCTGCCACGTGGGATTGGCCGGGCTGAAGTTGTTGATGATGCCCCGTCAGCAATGATTCTTGACGCAATAAAGCAGTACAGCACTTTCAGTAGCTAGACGGTACTCGAAAAGCCTTTATTTTCCGCATTGCGGAAATTAAAGGCTTTTCTCCGCTCCGTTTGTATTAATTTTAAAGAAATTTCTTTGAAATTTCAGAAATCTTGATCTGTTAGGAAATAGAGATGACACCAAAACAATTCGCGACGAGAACGTCGCTCCCACATTTAAGGTGGGAGCAGCCTCCCGGCTGCGAATAAAGGTGTCATTAACAGTTTCCTCTGATAATATACTCGTTTAGGTTGAATTTTAAACTTTTATTCTGTACATTTGAGCTTGATTTGCCAGATAAAATAACTAAAAACTACCCATAATGGGTATACTTCAGCTAAGGGTTCACTCCAATTTATTTTTTTGTGATCCCTTAGCTCAAACTTTACACAGGGGTAAGGATTTCTGATTTAGTTAATAAAAATATATCATAGATAAGGGGACTGGGTGAATGAATGACCGCAATGCATATATAATATTAAATCTGCTTAACGGTATTGGTCATGCGAAAGTAAAGAGTCTGCTGGAGCGCTTTGGCAGTGTGGAAAATATTTTTGCGCAAAGCCAGGCCAGCTTGGCGACTGCCAGCGGTATTGGCGCTAAGTTAGCTGAGCAAATCGCAGGCTGGCAGAATTTTGTCAATCTGGAACATGAACTTGAATTCGCGGTCAAAGGCGGAGTGAGTATAATAACCCTGGCTGATGATAATTACCCCGCGATTCTGAAAGAGATCTATGATCCTCCACTCTGTCTTTATGTTAGAGGTGTGCTACCTGAATTCGGTAGCAAAGCGATTGCGGTTGTTGGTTCTCGGCGCGTCTCTAATTATGGTCGGAAAATGGCCCGTCACTTGTCGGAGTCACTTGGCTATGCCCATTGGACAGTTGTTTCAGGATTAGCCTATGGGGTTGATGCTATTGCTCATCAAGCCTGTCTTGATGCTGGCGGTATTACTGTTGCCGTATTAGGCAGTGGTTTGGCGCGTATTCATCCTCAAGATCATATTCCATTAGCCAGAGATATTATTAAACAAGGCGGTGCGGTAATCAGTGAATTTCCGATGGATTTCCCTGCCAGCCGGCAATCATTTCCGCGCCGTAATCGAATTGTTTCAGGATTATGCCGTTCAACTCTGGTCATCGAAGCTGGATTGAAAAGCGGGGCATTGATTACTGCTAACTGTGCACTTGAACAGGGGCGTTCAGTTTTTGCCGTTCCGGGGCAGGCAGATAATCCACAGGCTAAAGGTTGCAATAAACTGATTCGTGACGGTGCTGTTTTGACTGAAGATATCGAAGATATTATTAATGAATTTGAATTTCAACCGGATTTATTCGATGTTGAAACTCCTATAGCTCAGCAAGCCACTATTGACCTAGACCAACTCAATGAAAATGAACGTAAAGTTGTTGAGGCGTTACAGACAGACTCATTATCCTTAGATGAACTTGCCAATATCACCGCCATCAATGCTGGAACTTTGATGAGTGTAATGATGAAACTTGAGATCGAACAGGTTGTCTCTCAATTGCCCGGGAAAATATACTCATTATGAAACTTATTTCTGATTACAATTATCTTGGTCCAAGTATGCACCCGCTCTTTCTGCCTGGTGATGGTATTATTATTGCCCCTGATGTGAATTTTGAGTCTTTCAGGATTGGGGATGTTATCTGTTACCCAAAACCTGATGATCCGACCATTACAGTCGTTCACCGTATTGTGGGGTTTAATAATGAGGGAGCAATAACCCGTGGTGATAATAATTCAGAGATTGACTCTTATACCGTAACCGCAACCCTGAACCCCCAATTAGTAGTCCTTAAACGGGGTAGCAGGACGATAAAAATAGCCAATGGGCATCTCGGTATGTTGGTTCACCGAAAAATTTTTATTGCTCGTCAAATTCGGCGGAAATTATTTCCACTAATCAGAACGCTATGTCTCTTGATTGCCAATATTGGCATTCTCTACCGGCTGAAACTCTATGATAACAGGCTGACATTTAAAACCTTCAAACGTCAGCAGCGTGAAGATGAATTTATGATACTGAACAATCGTCGCATCGGGCACCGTGACTCAGACGGTTCATGGCACATCCGTTTCCCCTGGCGTTTCTTTATTAGTCCAGAAAAAATTGACAAGGTTGCAAAGCAATAAAAACTTAAAAAGGACGTTTTATAGCTATGATGAAATTACAATATAGAATATTTATCGTCGGCGCTATTTTGATGCTGACGATGTTGCCATTTGTTGTCTGTGGTGAAGTATTTACTTTACGGGCACCATCATCTGGGGATAATAGTGGTGATGGGATGCGGTTAAGTGACCTGACCGCGGGTAAGTCAATCATGACCGAACCGATTGAAGTTAATGGTGTGAAGCTCAAACTTGAAGTGAAAATGATTGACATCTCTCTTGAAGATTTGCTCTATCAACTTAAAAAACTTTCTCCAGATGCGAAAATAGCAGCAAACTCAACCTCGATTCTTGCAACTGAAACGATGAAAAACGGCATGCTTAAACGACTGCTGTTTATCTATTCCGGCAAAGGGTTGCCGATTCTCTGCTTTTCATTGATGTTACCGAATAAACTGCCGAAACTGTTGGTCTGGCCACAGCAACTGCCGAAGACGGCTGATGGCATTATTCGGCAATATATCTATTTTCCAAAACGTAAAGCCCATTATGGAGTCTTTTCCACTGCAGCGCATGCCGCGGATGCTCTTAGAGAAGTTGCTGGTTCACTCAGAGCTAACGGCTGGGATGCGGTGTCCGGTGAAGATTCATTGCCGAATGGCCGGGGTGAAATATTTTTCAAAAATAGACCACGCAGTCTGATGTTGGTCTCAATTGCCGAAGACGGCACCGCAATTGTCTATACCCGTCCAGTGAAGTAAGTTTGGTGCCAGGAAACTTGAAACTGATGCTAAGATTAATACCTTGAAGCCCTCATTCAGAGGATGGGGAATGATATGATTAAATTTCCAGGGGCGTTGCCTCTTCGCTAGAATGAGATGCACCGTTGGTGCAAAAAAAACGGACTGAAGTAAGGAGATAGTTTGTCTATTAAAAATTAATAAATGGTGAAATCGGCAGGAAGCCGTCTTCATTGAAATTAAGCAGGCCAATCTGAACACAGACATCATCTGTATGGTCTGCCTTATCTTTATAGTCCAGAACCTTGTCAAAGCTGTTATGGTCACGGTCACTGTTGACAAAACCGAGTTGGAGACCACTGAATTTTGCTGTACTTAGATTGGCAATACCAATCTGGACGCCGCTGAAGATTGATTTTGACAGATTAACCCAACCGATTTGTACGCCACCGGCATTATCATATTCATCTAGAATTTTTCCTGTACCTGACTTATTGAACGCACCAATCTGGCAACCATAAATACTTTTCATGGAAAAATTTATTAATCCTATCCCGAGCCCCATCTGCGAATCACGACAGAGGTTCAATACAGCAATTTGCAAGCCCGCACTATCGGTCGAGTCATTAATAAAGCCGAAGTCGAAGCCGTATGCGGCTCTGTTTTTTGTATAGAATGCGGAGAGGCGTAAAAAACAGATATTGCTCTCTTCGTCAAAAATCTGAACCGGGGTAAAAATACCAAATTCAAACGGTGACCATTCAGCATCAATAGCACCGGCACGGCAGAGTTGTCCGCCAAAAATAACACTCAGAATGATAAGTGAAACAATAAAAAATCTCTTCATAATTAAAACTCCTGTTTATATTAACCTGTTAACCTGTTTGCAGTCTCATGAGAAGATAAAAATACCACTCGTTATAATTATAACCTGACTTTACCATAAGTAAAGAAAAATGCTGATAATATTTGAATACAATAGGAAATTATTACGCTTCGTAATACCTCAGTCTAATTTATAAATTTACGCATTAGCGACTGAAAGTTCTGTTTTTTATTCGTGCATTCGTGGCTAACGTTTTTTATTTTTATTAGTTCCGGCAAAGCCGGTTATATTTACTCTTTTTTTTGTGAGCCCTTAGTCAAATATCCCGTTCAATCATGATATAGGAAAAAAACATGCCACTAAATGCTGTTTGCCGGTTTTGCTTGCCGGTTGTAGTTGTGGACTCTCTTTGCGACACTTTTCCTGTGCAACAGGGCACCTTGGATGAAACGGACAACCACTCGGTGGGTCGATCGGCGATGGCACATCGCCATTGAGTACAGTGCGTGATTGTCGTTTATCGGCGTTTATTGTCGGCACCGCTGAGAGCAACGCGCTGGTATATGGATGACGTGGTTTTGAACAAATTATCTTCGACGAGCCGCTTTCGACTATTTTTCCCAGGTACATTACCATAATTCGACTACTGATATGTTCAACTACCGCCAGATCGTGGGCGATGAACAGAAACGCAATATCAGTCTTACGCTGAATTTCCATCAGCAGGTTGATGACCTGAGCTTGAACACTGACATCAAGTGCTGAAACCGGTTCATCCGCGATAATCAGTTGCGGGTTGACGGCCAGGGCACGGGCAATGCCGATGCGTTGACGTTGTCCACCACTGAATTGGTGCGGATAGCGAAACATCTGTTCTTTTCCGAGATTGACCATTTCCAGCAGTTCTATAGTTCGCTCGGCCCGCTCATTGCGGTTTAGTTTAGAATGGATTTGCAGAACTTCATTAATAGCAGCAAAAACTGTCATGCGTGGATTCAATGAGCCATAGGGATCCTGGAAAATCATTTGAAATGCACTGCGTGCCCGGCGTAGTTTGCTGCCGTGCAATTCAGCAATATTCATATCCTTGATGGTGATAGTGCCGGCGTGTGGTGTCTCCAGTCTGACGACAGCCCGCCCGAGAGTACTTTTGCCGCAACCGCTCTCTCCGACCAGACCAACAGTTTCACCGGTGGCGATTGAAAGATCAACCCCGTCGACGGCTTTTACATAGCGTTTAGGCTGAAAAAGCTTGCCTGCCACCGGATACCATACTTTTAATTGTTTTACTTCGAGCAGTGCCATTGTTTTTAATGATTAATGATTAACGGTTAATGATTAATGTCACGCAGAGTGTGATCAATTCAATGCTTGTCCTGCTTTGCAGGATTCAATATTCGTTTTTCTCTTCGATACTGAACGTTCTGATACTTATAATCTGAAAGAATACGATAGCAGATTAATTAGCTAAATCAACCAGAGCTTGCCAATATGATCAGAAAAGATCAAACGTTATCTTGAATTCCTGACGTGGCGTAAAACCAAAAGCGGTTTTGCCGCAGAATACTTGAGTGTAACGAAAGACGAAGTAACACTTTGAATTTTATCTCAGCCTCCGTTGATTTTTTTATTTAAGCGGGTATCTTCTGTTTATGAAAAAAAATATTTATTTGGCTGAACCCCGCGGGTTCTGTGCTGGAGTACGTCGGGCATTGGCGGCCGTTGATGATGCCCTGAATAAATTCAGCACACCGATTTTTGTCTTCAATTCAATTGTTCACAATAATTTTATTGTGAAATCTCTTCAGCGACAGGGGATTATCTTCGTCAAGACTCTGGATGGCATTCCGACAGGATTACCGTTGATATTCAGCGCGCATGGTGTGCCACGGCACATTGAAGAACAGGCTGGGGCACTGAAACTGCAGATTATTGATGCAACATGTCCACTGGTAAAGAAAATTCATTATAAAGCCCGTGAACGTTTTGATGCCGGTGACCGCATTATTTTAATCGGCCATTGTTCGCATCCGGAAATTATTGGTACGCTGGGGCAGATTGATGGTAAAGCTGACGTGGTGGAAACTATTGCTGATGTGGAAAATTTGACGGTTGATGAACGATCGGTAGCATGCTTGACCCAGACAACCCTCAGCATTTACGATACTGAAGATATAATGACAGCGTTACGCGCTAAGTTTCCGGGGTTAAACAGTTCAGCAACTGATATATGTTACGCGACGCGACGACGTCAGGAGGCTGTGATGGCACTGTCGGAGCACTGCGATGTGATATTGATTGTTGGTTCCGCGACCAGTTCAAATTCCAATCGAATGCGTGAAACCGCGGAACGTGCCGGGGCTCGATCATTTATGCTCGATCGGGTGTCTGAACTTGAAGACGCAATGTTAGTTGATGCCGGGAATATTGGTATTTCAGCCGGAGCTTCCGCCCCGGAAAATTTAGTGGTTGAACTGGTCGAAGAGCTTAAACAACGTGGCTGGAATAAAACGCTCCCCCTGATATAAAATTGTGTCAGATAATTTAGCCGGGAGTGCTGGTCGTCAGACCGGCATAATGCATCGAAGATGCAATATTGTGTTTCAAATGCGTTATGCGGAATGGAGTAAAATAAGATTAAAATGATACCGAAAGCAGAATTAGCAACCATTATCAAGAAAACGGATAACGGGGTACTATTACCCTGTATGATACAACCACGATCTTCACAAAATAAAATAGTTGGACTTTATGGTGAGATGTTGAAGATAAAATTGACCGCGCCGCCAGTTGATGGCAAAGCCAATGTCGCTTTGATAAAATATATGAGTAAATTAACTGGTATACCGAGCGGGAAAATCGCTATTACCGCCGGTCAGACTTCGCGGCGTAAAACAGTGCTGTTTACCGGTATAACAACTGAAAACCTGATTAAAAATATAATCGGCTTTGCCGGAATTAATAAAAACAAAAAATGTTAGCCAACGAATTAAACGATTTAATGAGAGGTAAAATAATATGACAAAGCGAAAAACACGTATGTCAAGAAGAAAAAAAATGGCGCGGACGGTGAAAAAGTTTAGACGCGGTGAGTCGGCTGAACAGTTTACCGGTAAAATAATTATAACCGCGGCCGGACTGGGGTTTGTTACGCCTGATCAGGCTGGGGAAAAGGATATTTTTATTCCACCACGCTTTATCAATGGCGCGATATATGGCGATGTAGTTAAAGTGGCGATGCTGCCGCCGCGCGCTGGCGATAGCCGGACCGCCGGTAAAGTGGTTGAAATCGTGACCCGTACCAAAACTTCATTGGTGGGTGAACTTATCTCCGGACACCGGATTCGACCATTAAATCGTAAATTCGCGGATGATGTGAAGGTCAGCGGCAGCCTTTGCGGGGCAAAACGCGGCGACTGGGTTAAGGTTGAATTATTGCATGGTTCAGGCCATGCGGATGAACTGCGCGGTACGGTAAAAGAAAAAATTGGCCAAGCCGGCACGATTCAAAGTGATCTTGATGCGGTATGCAGTGAATTTGAGTTGCCTGAACCATATTCAGCCAACGACGAAGCTACCGCCGAGGCACTTGAACCGCGTTCAATTAAACGCCTTGATCTGCGTGAGCTGTTCTGTCTGACCATTGACCCGGAAGATGCAAAAGATTTTGATGACGCGATTTCGCTGGCACCCGGCACCACGCCTTATGAGGTTGAGATTGGCATTCATATTGCCGATGTCGCAGCCTGGATCGCCCCCGGCAGTAAATTTGACCGAACGGCATTCGAACATGGTTTTACCGCATATCTGCCGGGACGTACCCTGCCTATGTTACCGAAAGGACTGACGCGCAGTATCAGCTTAACCGCTGATGGTGATTCGCTGGCGCACAGCATTATTTTGACAGTGGATCGTAACAGTGGCAGAGTTATCAGCAGTCGGCGTTGTCATAGCCGGATCAATGTTAACAAACGCTTAACCTTTGACCAGGTGCAGCAGTTTATTGATGACGGAACCGCGACTGACTGGGATGAAGATTTTTCCGCAAAACTGGGTGAACTTGTTGCTTTGACTCGCCAGATGCGCAACTGGCGGCGTAAAAAAGAAAAATTTCTGGTGCTGAAAACTATCGAAACCCGTGTTATGGTTGATGAAGAAAAAAATGAAATTGTCGGGCTTGTTCATAAAGCACAACGTGAAGCGGACCAACTGGTCGAAGATTGTATGTTAGCTGCCAATAGCGCGGTTGCCAGCGAACTGCTGGAAAAGAAAATTCCGGGACTATTTCGTATTCATGACGAACCGGATCAGGAAAAACTTGGTGAGTTTTCTGAATTTGTCGCATCAACGTTCGGTTTTTATCCCGGTGACTTGAGTAACCGCAGTCGATGCAACGAATTTCTCAATTCACTACCTGACGACCCGAGAAAACCGATCATTATTTCCGCGTTTCTGCGTTCACTGCCCCGGGCGGTTTACAGCGAAAAATCCAGTCTCCATTTTGGCTTGGGCAAATTGCGTTATTCGCACTTTACCAGTCCGATTCGCCGTTATTCGGATCTGATTGTCCATCAACAGTTATGGGCTGCTGATACTAATGATAAAATCCAGTCAAATAAAACGATGGAAAAAGTCGGTGCGGCATGTTCGGAAAAAGAACAACGAGTCGATGAGGCATATTACAGTGCCAATGACCGGATTAAACTGCGCTACCTGAAAGAACAGCTTGATTCTGGCGCGGATAATATGCATGAAGGAATGATTGCGAAGATTTTGCCAGCTGGAATGTTGGTCGATATTCAGGATCTCGGCATTTATGGTTTTGTCCCGCTTGAGAGCCTCGGCGGTAAATTCAGTTATAACCGTTCAGAAAACAAACTAGCTGATCGCCGAAGTCGCAGATCCTACAAAATTGGCGACTACATCTATCTGCAACTGACTGACATTGATTTTATCAGAGGCAGCGCAATATTCCAGCCACCGCTGTAATAAAAACAGTTATAAGCAGAATTATTAATGATAAATTAAATCCAAGCAAAGTTAAATGAAAAATATTAAATATTGCGGAGCAAAATTTATGACTGAGAAAAAATATATTGTTGTTGTCCAATGTCATATTGTCAAAGAACGCTGTTCTGGTTTTTTGTGCGAACAGGCATTTCATGAACGTAAAGATTGTTTTGCCATTTATAAAGGACAAGATAATCTTCGTTTTTTGACGATGACCTGCGGCGGGTGCTGCGGACGGGGCGTGATGCGAAAATTAGAAAATTTAGTCAAACAGCTAAAAAAACGCGAAGGCATTGGCAAAGAGGCAATAGCTGTTCATCTATCATCATGTGCCGCTTTTGAATCATTTCACGGCCCGGAATGTCCTCATAAAGATTATCTGGCAACCATCATTACCGAAAAAATGGGCCTGGACTTAGTCTACGGTTCCAGGCTAAGTGCCCAAACCGAGAAATTACGCCAAACCGGGAAATATAGGAAAAGATAGTGGATAAAATTATTTAAGCATTAATTTTATTCTTTTTCATTTTTCTTTGACTACTGCCAGGTGTGCTACACCATACGGCGGTTTGCCAGCACTGGTTCCTTTATGCTCTGGAATTACCACTTTGCCTGCCGGAAAATCTTTTTTGAAAATGGCATCGCTATATACGCTTTTGCCGACCAACCAGTTTGCGGTCAGTTCGGTTTTATCCCAACCTGCCGGAGCAAATTTTCCGCGTTTGTGAACAAACAGATAGATGGTCGCAGGTTTGTCGATGGTAAAACTAAATTGTAATCCCGGTTTATTGCCGGTACCTCTAGGCAGGATAATACATGGCAGATTTTTTAATATTTCAGGTATTTTTGATACTTTATATGGTTTTGAACGGAATATGCCGATATTAAGTTTGGTTAGTTTGGCTGTTCTGCTGATATCGGTGATTTTCACATCACCCGCGATTGTTCCGGTTACAACTGCGATAGTGAGCAGGGCAACGATTAATGTTTTAAACGATTTCATATTCTGTGCTCCTTGATTTGTTTAAACTGTGATTAATTAAAAATAGCAGACAAAACAGTTTAATCAAATTTTTCACTATTTATTCCTGGTGAAATAAAAAAACTCCTTGACGTTTTAACGTTTTAATGTTATACTAGTTATATGAAAACTATGACAAAAAGAGCAACTGTTTATTTTGATCCCGAGCTGCATCAGGCACTGCGCATGAAAGCGGTTTTAACAGATCATTCAATTTCTGATATTGTTAATGATGCCGTTAAATATGCTTTGACGGAAGATGCGGAAGATTTAGCCGTTTTTGAAGAGAGAGCGTATGAACCCAGCCTTGATTTCGAGGATGTATTGAAGGATCTGAAGCAAAGTGGCAAAATATAAGATTAAAATAAAAGCTTCAGCCATTAAAGAACTCAATAAGATTCCGAGTCAGTATCTGAAAAAAATAACTGCAAAAATATCCGCATTATCAGAAAATCCGCGCCCCATGGGCTGTGAAAAACTTTCCGGTGAAGAAAAATACCGAATCCGCCAAGGTAATTACCGCATTATCTATTCTATTACCGATGGGCTATTATTAGTTCATGTTATAAAAATTGGGCATAGAAAAGATATTTACAAATATTAATAGCGTTTTGCAAGCTAAAAAATATTAAAGAGCTGTGCGGTTGAGTTTAATAACGCACAGAAAACTAGCTAAAAGAATGCACTTGTGTGTAACTTTTCCTGGCACTGAAAATTATTGATGCCGGAATGTTTTCCATTTGCGGTCTTAGTTCATTCCATGCTTTACTATAATAGGGTGGATTGTTTGATGGGTACGGTTCCAGAATACGTTCGATGCTTAGTCCGGCATTCATGATCCAGTCACACATTTTGCCTATCGGATAGGCATTTGAACGGGCAATCTCATTGCCTGCATCATCAAAACGGCAATCAATTGGCGGATTGAAATAATTTTCCAGAAAAAGGCCGTCAATGCCATCCAGTTCCAACCATTCACCAGCGAACAGTGGATGGATGGTTGAAAAAATCAGCTGACCGCCTGGAGATAAAAGTTTTGCCGCCTGGGTTATAACATCGCCTGGATCGGCAGCAAATGGTAATGCATAGCTTGAATGAATAAGATCGAATTGGCGTGAGCCCAGGTTGGCGATCTCTTCCATTGGCATCCGATGCAGTTCAATAGTTACTTTATTGGTGTCGGCAAGTTTCCCTGCTGCTTTGAGTAATTCTGCTGAAATATCAATTGCGGTACAGCATCCCCCCTGAGATGCAAGGAATACTGAATTTTGAGCAGCTCCACAACCGATTTCGAGACATTTGATACCATTGAGTTTCGGCAACAGGCATAATTCAGCATCGCCCGGCAACAGCGGACCATAATGAAAGTCATTAGTGCTGATAACTGTTGCTAAACAATATTCGTCGGAAAGATCATCCCAATA
Organism: Victivallaceae bacterium; assembly: GCA_021647315.1. GTDB lineage: Bacteria > Verrucomicrobiota > Lentisphaeria > Victivallales > Victivallaceae > JAKIUY01. The sequence continues at coordinate 18,533 of JAKIUY010000007.1, read as the reverse complement.
GCGGGCCTGTTGGGCGGTGAATGATTTATTTTGCATAATATTTCTACTGGTTTTTATAAAGAATAATACCGTGGATAATTGATACGCCCTGTTTCAGCGGCAGGTCGATAACGGCCTGTTTTATTTTTGGTTTTACTTCACCGGGATATGAGATATTCTGATGAGCCAATGCCGCCTGATAATTTGGTGAGAGCGGAACGGCGATATCAGGCTCAATGCCTCTGCCGTGAATAAGTTGTCTGTTAGGGCTGTAATATTGGGCGATAGTAAAACGCAATCTGGAGCCGTCTTTAAGCTGTTGCAGACGTTGAACGTAGGCTTTGCCAAATGTTTTGCTGCCGACCAGCACGGCTCGTTTATGATCTTTCAGTGCGGCCGCGACAATTTCGGAAGAGCTGGCACTGTAGCCATTGACTAGCAGAACCAACGGGATGTCAAGCATTTTTTTACCACCCATCGCCTCTATTCTTGTGCTTTTAGCCTTATTACGTCCTTCGGCGGTAATCAGCAATTTGCCCTTGGGCAGAAAATGGCTGCATACCGCGATAGCGGCCGTGACAATTCCGCCGGAGTTATTACGCAGGTCAATAATCAGCCCTTTGATATTTTTTTTCTCCAGTTTTTCCAGCGCTTTGGTAAATAATTTCGGGGTTCCGCTGCTGAAGCGATTCAATCTGATGTAGCCGATGTTTTTGTTGATGAGTTTTACCCCGTTGGCAGGAATTGAAACCGGTTTGATAATTTTTCTGACAATCTTAAATTTAAGTATTTTATTAGCTGAACGGCGCAATACGGTTAAAGTAATTTTTGTGCCCGGTTTGCCCTTTAGTTTATCCTGTAATTCATTCATGTTAAATGAATAAAGCCGCTCTCCGTCAATTTTAAGAATTATATCCCCCGGACGGATTCCAGCATGATATGCCGGAGAGTTGCCGAAAGGAGCGACAACTTTCAATGTTCCGCGTTCTTTGATAACAACCAAGCCGACGCCGCCACCGTTACGCGACCCGCTTTTCGGAAGTTCATAACGTGAATAGGGGTCAAGCTCATGCAGCATGCCATTAATTGCCCCTTTGAATAATTTATCATAGGAGACTTTATCTTCATTGACATAATAACGTCTGATCAGCTGCATGACCTTCATGAAACGTGCTACCTGTTGGTAGGCATCTTCAGTCCGGATTTTATTGCCGGCACTTTTTTCTGGTGTTTTCGTGACATCTGAGCACCAGACAGGGAGTGCAATAAATAGTATTAGGCAGCCTGTAGGTAGTTTTCTACTGAAATATTTAATATGCCATTTCATGATTATAAATTATCCCGTTATAAATGGTCTGTTTTTATTCATTCAGCTCACGCTGACGACTGTCAATCAGTGTCTTTTCAAGACATTAATGTCGGTCTGATGACCAGTGCTCCCGGCGGGGATCATATACCGGTCTGACGACTCCGCTGAACATAACCGGATATGCCGGAACTAAAAAGTAGGGCGCATTGGCAAATAATCCCCAAAAGGGATTAGGGGTATGCGCCAAGGATGTCGCAAACTACCAGCAGGAAATACAATTCCCTATTGGTTCTAGAAAATTTAGCCGCGATTATTAAAATATACCGCGACATCGTCGATAATCTGTTCAAGTGAACGTTCTGCTTCCCAGCCGATAAAATCCTTGATCAGCGAAGTATTCGGTGCTCGGTGAAGCATATCTTCAAAGCCTTTCTCATAAGCCTGTTCGTATGGAATAAAGACAATTTTTGATGAACTGTTCAACTGTTTGATAATCTGTTGTGCCAGTTGCAGAATAGATACTTTATTATGGCTGCCGACATTAAATAGTTTGCCGATACTGTCCGGATTATCTGCCAGTTGCTGCAGGGCATTAACGGTATCGAGGACATGACAGAAACATCTGGTCTGTTCACCAGTGCCGTAAACGGTGATGTCTTCACCTGTAACCGCACTTGCTACGAAGCGCGGCACGACCATGCCGTACTGACCAGTCTGGCGTGGACCGACAGTATTAAATAGCCGGACTACCGTGCCTTGGAGGTTGGCTTTCTGGCAATATGCCATAACAAAAAATTCATCGAGCAGTTTACTGCAGGCATAAGACCAGCGTGAAATTGAAGAAGGTCCGATCAGCAGGTCATCACTTTCGGAAAACTGTTCATTGGTTGATTTACCGTAAACCTCACTGGTGGAAGCGACGAGAATTCGTTTATCAAACTTGGAGGCGGCTTTTAGAATGCGTTCGGTTCCGTGGATATTTGTCTCAATTGTTTTGATCGGGTCGTGAACTACCAGTTCGACTCCAACCGCGGCGGCCAGATGAAAGATATAGTCGTTTTGTCCGGCCATTGCTTCCAATCCGTCCATACTCAGGATGTCACCTTCGACAAATGTCAGATCAGGGTGGTCAATAATCGCGGCCAGGTTATCCATTGAGCCGGTTGACAGATCATCTATCACTGTCACCTGATTGCCCTTGGCTATTAAAGCTTCCGCAAGATAGCCACCGATAAATCCGGCACCGCCGGTAATTAAATATTTCATAAGACAATTCCTTCGTTAAAGTAGGTTTAAGGTTGCGGGGCTGTTTTTTGCGGTAATAAATTAATTTTACCCAGTAATGCCAGCACCGGACCGGAAAAAATATAAAAATTGATAATTATCACAATGCCTTTGATGCCGAGCAGCCCGGCAATGGCAAGCATGGTTATCAGCATTGCCAGCCGATATCGATTGCGACGTACCGACTGTAACCATTTGCCGACATGAAGATAGGGAATATTACTGACCATCAACAAGCCAAGTACGGCAGCATAAACCGGCAACAGCATTGTTAGATAGTTAACCCATTCAATGTTTTTAATATCATTGTAGTTGATACTATAAAGCATAATCATACTGCAAATAGCTGCCGCCCCGCCCGGCGACGGCAAGCCGGTAAATTTATCCCCGCTTTTCTTCTCCATGATGGCGTGAACATTATAAGTTGCCAGACGTAATGCGGCACATCCCAGATATGTCGCGGCCAGTAGCAAGGTAATGATAGTTTGAGTCAAGGTCATTTGAAGCAGGCATTGCGCCATAACGACACTGAGGAAAGCCGGGGCTACGCCAAATGTCACCATGTCTGCCAGTGAATCCATCTGCATGCCATGCATACTGGCGGCATTAAATATTCTGGCCGCAAACCCGTCCAAGGCGTCAAAGACCATTGCGCACAGAATAATCCAGGCACAGATGGTTAGGACATTAGGCGGGCTGAAGTCTGGTCTGAAGACATTAAGGGCAAAAAGTATGGCACCGAAGCCACATAGCGAATTGCATAGGGTTAATGAATTAGGTACATACTTCAGCCAGCTATTGTTATCTACTATTTTTTTAAATTTATCTCGTTCCAATTTTTAGCAACCCTTTTTTATTTCAGCCATAATTGTGGATCCGAAAAACACCCGATCGTCAATTTTGACTTTTATTTCAAACTCTTTTGATGCGGGCAGATAAAGCTCTGTCCGCGATCCGAATTTTATCATGCCGTAAATTTCACCTTTATTCAGTTCACTGACGTTAGGTTCTACCGGACAGACAATCCGTCTGGCAAGCGCACCGAATACCGTATTTAGTCAATCTAAATCATATAAATATTGTCTCTGTTTCATTTTGGCGCAAATTATCCTCCCCCTGATGGCTTCAAATCATAAAGTACGCAAGATGTTACGGAAAAATACCTAATCAGGTGGCACCTGACTTCAAACTCCGCTCCTGCGTCGCTACGGAAGCGGAGATAAAATTCAAAATCTTGCCAAAAAATGACAGGACTTTGCGACTAAGAGCCTACAGATGTTCGTCTGGCTTATACTACTTCAAACTCCGCTCCTGCGTCGTTACGGAAGCAAGAAAAGCAACTTATGTCGAAAGTTTTGTACATGTTAGGCACCAAGTGCCTAATAAGATAGTCCAAATTCAATGACCTTTCAAACTCTATTATACCCGTAACGTCCATAAATTAACTGTAATTGTAAAAGTTAACGGTTGGTGATCTAGTGATTTTGATGGGCATGTAAACGCCGGTGGCGACGTTCCTGTTCTTTCTTGCGCTGTTTTACTTTTTCCCGATGGCGGTTAATCAGTCGCATTGATATATAATAACCGATGAGTGCACTGGCGGTTCCGAACAGTAAGCCACCGGCAAAAAATGAAATCACAATATCTTTACCCAGGTCAAAAAGTGTATCAAACCCCGGAGCATTTATAAAATCTTTGAACATTGTTTTAATCTGGAAGTATGAAAATGGACGCCCCATCAGGTAACTGCCGACCAGGCACTGTATCGGATAGATAATCGGGATCGTAAAATAGTTTGTGATCCAGGTACATGCCATCGCCGGCACCTTGGCCGCTTTAAAAATAATCGCAAGAATAAATGATGCAACCATTTGAACGAGGAATGGGACAAAGAATCCGACAAAGAGTCCGATCGCAACACCGCGGGCAACGTAATCCGGCGATCCCTTCTGTTTTAACAGCTTAATATAGTAATAAGCAATCGAACTTCGGCTTAATTTTTTCATTTTAAATTAACCAATTTATTTTTCTGTGACACATAAGTCAAGTAATTCAGCAGCATTACGCCAGAAAATTAATTCTTTCTCTGTTTGACTCAACGGCAGATTACGAACAAATTTAACATATTCAGCCTGATCACGCCATGGACTGTCTGTGGCGAACAATACCCGTTCCACCCCATGCCGTCTAATCATTTCAACCAGTTTTTTATCATCTACGTACCCAGCAATAAACGCGAGATCAAGATAGACCGGCAACCCTATCAAGTGTTGTTCAACTTCATCCCACATACCCCAGGAACCAAAATGAGCGACGACCAGCTTCAGTTCAGGGAAGCGGTGATGCAGTTGAGCCAGCCGCACCGGATCACTGTTCGGCGGCGGTGGAAATTTTATATCACATCCGGCATGGGTCAAAATAAAAATATTATGCTTTATACATGCGCTGATGATTTTTTCAACTCGGGGCTCGTCAAAGGTGAAGTCCTGAAATTCCGGATGCAATTTTATGCCTTTTAAACCATATTCAGCAACTTTGCGAATAACCTGTTCCGGGTCATCGACATCCGGATGTGCTGTACCAAGCAGATATACCGGATGTTGGTTATGTAATGCAGCCCAACGATTTATGCCGTCTACTTTTTCTGCATGCCATGCCAGCGGCAGAGCCAATGAGATATCTATGCCTGCATGCTGCATCGAGAGTTCAAGTCCCGCGCGAGTCCCGTCAGTGGCAGCTTGAAAGCCGTCGACGCTGTTGAATTCCTCTAATGCGCGCGCTACCAGTGCGTCGGGATAGTAATGAGTATGAAAATCAATTATCATCTGGGGCAGGCAATTCAAGCAGATCGTGCAACCAGTCAACCTTTGGGAAAAATTCGAGCAGATATGAAGCCATCAGCATTTTCAGCCACTCAAAGTCAAATTCAATAACCGGTTTGTCGGCACCGAGGGCGGCATCAACATTGGTCTGATCAAAAACAATTTCCACAGAAAAATAGGGTAGCAGGTCACGCAACAGACGCGACAGCAGTTTTTCATCAACGTTTAATTCATGCGGACAATGTTCAACGGTTACTCCATGTATTTTTATTGTTTCACAAATAGCACGATTAATGTCATTGGTTTTTACCGGACAGTCAGTGGTCAGGTGATAGGTTTTATTGCAAACCGGCATCTGGAACAGGGCACAGGTGACTAGTTGAATATAATCGATCGGCACAAAGTAGACCATGCTGCCGGCGACAGCGTCAAAACTGAGGCTCAAATCAACCCAGTCTACCGGATTAAGATTTTCTTTCGCGCAATGATGTTTTTTCAGTTTAGCCATGAATTCAAGGATACGGTAAAACGCCAGTGGTTTGCGTACTTGACCATCGGTCGAACGTCCGACAATAATTGCCGGGCGGTAAATGGTAAATTTCATGCCGGCTTCACGGACGAGGCTTTCTGCCTTGAACTTGCTCTCTTCGTAAGGATTGTTGAATCCGGAATTAATCGGGGTATCTTCCATTGCCCGGCCATGAAGTTTTCCCGCAACGTACGCGGTACTTACATAGTGAAACTCTTTGACGCCAAGCTTGTTGCTGATGGCAAGCATATTTTTGGTGCCGTTGTAGTTGATATTGAACGTCTTGCCTTCAGGGTCTTTGCCCAGGTTGACATCGGCAGCGCAGTGAAAAGTGCTATCGGTGTCTTGTAGTATTGGCAGTGCAGACAATTTATCAACATCCAGGGTTGCGACATCGCCTTCAATCACCGTAACCGCACCAATAATCATGTCCGCATCCTGTGGGTGATTGTCAAATTCACACTGTTCACGGAGGATTTCCTCAACCCGTTGCCGGGCAGTACGAGCATTGTTTCCACGAGCAATTGCAACAATTGTAATATCTTTTCTGGAACGCAACATGTGAGTGACAAATGCGCTACCTACCAATCCAGTGATACCGGTCATAAAAATTTTCATCAAAAATACCTTAAAATATACCCACTATGGGGTGCTGTTTATATTTTTCTCTTTTGGCTACAGAACATAGAAAATATTAAGATTGTAACCCAAGATTTCAATAATCTGTTCGGCTGACATAACCGGCTCTGCCGGAACTTTTTAGACAGGATTAACAAGATTGACAAGATTTTTATTTTATCCTGTTTTATCCTGTCATCCTGTCAAAATACAATTTCCTATTAAGTTAAAATAATCTGAAATCTAACAGACTAATATATACTTATATACGCATATTTCAATAACTGATTGATTTTTTCTGTTTATCATGTAAAATATATTTATAGCTGGTAAGTTCTAATTGTGGACAAAACAACCGGAGGGTTTGCGATGAAAATGCTGGAGTTTATTGAATATCTGAATTTGAATCAATTCTGTTGCAGTGAATATTCGGCAGAACGCGAGATCACTGCCGCCTATTGCGGGGATCTGCTCAGTGATGTTATGGGCAATGCACCACCCGATTCTGTCTGGTTTACTATCCAGTCACACCTGAATATCGTGGCAGTGGCGCAACTGCGGGATATTGCGGTGGTTGTGCTGATTAATGGTATTGAACCTGATCCGCAGACGCTGGACAAGGCAAAAATACTGGATATAACCATCTGTGGCAGTGGCAAAACTTCTGCCGAATTGTGTATGGCTTTAGCTGGAAAACTGTAATGGTCAAAATTGATCTGCATATTCATTCCGCACTCTCTGCCTGTGCGGAAAATATTATGAGTCCGGGACGGATTATGGCCCACGCCCGTAAAGCCGGCGTGCAGATGTTGGCAATTACTGATCATAATGCCTCTGCTAATCTGTATGCAGCTCGACATTGTGCTCAACATCATGGGCTAAAACTGATTCCAGGGATTGAAGTATGCACGAGAGAAGAGGTCCATCTGCTCGCACTTTTTGATTCATTTGCTGATGTTGACGAATTTCAGCAGTTTATTGACAAACAGCTGCCGGAACTCGAAAATCTTCCTGACATCTATGGTTATCAGGTAATTTATGATAAACACGATAAAATTATTGATATTGATCACCGGCTGCGTCAAGCCGGAATACACATAAGTTTAGAGGATACCATTACAAAAATCCATGAATATCACGGCATCGCCATTCCTGCTCATGTGATGCGTCCCAAATTCAGCGTAACCAGTCAATTAGGCTTTATTGATCCGGAGTCCGGTTTTGACCTAGTGGAAATTGCCGCACCGCGTTGGCGTCGCGAAGCACACCATCTAGGTGAAAAAATCTGTGGCTTTACCGCGATCCCAAACTCGGATGCTCATTTTCTAGATGATGTCGGCAGAACAGCTTTTGAACTGCCCCGCCTGCCGGAAAATCTAGTGGAGTTGATTGAGTTGCTAGCAAGCGAAAAATCCACCCTGGGTTAGGAATTTCAGAATTCCTGACTTGCAAGAATTAGACCCTATTCGAAAAGGGTGCCAAACCAGTAGCTTGCGATCTCCGAGCGCAAAAAGCAAACGCTGATCAACCTCAAACGATCAAGTTGTTTATCAGTGTCAAGCGAACAAAAAAAACCTTTTCGAGTAGGGTCTAATTAGAGATGAAACCAAATCTTTCCAATATAGAGGTGATTTGCACATTTTTAAGGTGGGAGCCGACCTCCTGGTCGCGAATAAAGGTGTCAATTTCTATTTCCGCATATTTTTGTTTTTCTAATGAGTTTTTTAGGATAAAACGTTATCTAGTCGCTTATGCGCCAGAGGTGCTCTCATCAAGAGCTACCCCTACTAGCATGCCATAAATACCTACCCGAGCATAGCGACAGATGAAATAATTTCCTGTTGGATTTAAATAGCTTGCAGATATTTATATAAATCTTCGCGTAAGGCCTGTCTTTTCAGTAGATCAATAAATTCAGGCTGGCGGCAGAAATATGAGAGTTTAGCGATTAGTTGCAGATGCCTAGTCTGGTCTGCGCTTAAAATTATAAACATAATCTCTACCGGTTTATTATCAATGGCACTGAAATCAACTGGTTTATGCAGAAAGCACAGCGATACACTTTCGTCAGCAATATTTTTTATCAGCGGTATACGCGGATGGGGAAAGGCTATACCGTCACCGATGGCCGTCGACGCCATTCCTTCGCGCTCATTTAATTTAGTCAAGATAGTTTCTCTGGTCAAATCTGCCGGACAGTTGATCACTTCAATTGCACTCTCGAGGACTGCTGTAACATTACTACCTGTAATATTATAAAAAATCCCCCCAGTTTTCAGGTTATTAAATAGACTGACAGGTTCTGTCTCGATGGAGCTTGGAGCTTCATCTACAGGCTTGCTGCTATTTATTGCCAGACGATATTTCTCATTATTCAAACTCCAACGGTGGAGATCATCGGTACGAAAACGATATTGATGATTGATTCTATAATAGGGTATTTTTTCTTCCTGTATCCAACGATAGATCGTTTTTTCTGATACTTGAAGTAATTTCGCCACCTCTTTTAATTTTAAATCCATCTGTCTCTCTTACTTTAACATTAATAATGTCTAGTAAATTAATCCCGAAGCATGTAGATGTCAAGCTTTCTCTATAAATGTCTATTAATGTCCATTACTATCTATTGATTTTTTTTAATATAGTCGTATATTTCATTGTAATATACAGTTTAAATCACAAAACAGATGGATTCTATTTATGGAAAAGCGCAATTTTTTGGGCAAAATGGCAATCAGTGAAGTACGTAATTTGATTGTTAAAAAACCGACAACGATTAAATTAAACGCTAACATGGATGAACTGCTGAAGAAGGTCAATGAAGATTTAAAGACCCGCCATGTCTATGTGGTAGATGATGATAACAGATTGGTTGGTTCAGTTCGGATGAATTCAATTGTTCAGTATTTGTTCCCAATGGCAGCAGTGCTAAGTTCAGGGGTGACTTCAACGACCAAGCTCAATGTTAATCTATTTTCAGTTAAAGTCGCTGACCTGATGAAACAGGATCCCTTTTCAGTTAAAGAGAGTACATCTTTATCGAAAATGGCGATAATCATGATCAAAGAACAGATCAATGAGCTGCCAGTGGTTGACGAGGATATGACTTTGATTGGTCAAGTTAATGTTTATGAAATTATTGAAGCCTATAAAACAATCAATAAAGAGAGGTGATTGCAAAAGTCCAACGCGAGCATGATTTTTAGCATTTTTGGCGAGTCGATTTTGATTTTTTAGCGATTGAGCATACCGGTAGGTATCTGAATGAGCTCAAAATCAAAAGATGCCGTTAAAAATCAAAAATCTGCCGTGGAGACTTTTGCAATTGCCTCAAGAGCCTACATAGAGGTAGCGATGAAACTTGCACAACTTTTACAGCAGGAATGCCTGATTCCTAACCTGAAAAGCACCGACAAAGATGAGGTGATAAAGGAGCTTTTATCATCTTGTGACCTGTCGACAGAGGATATATCGGCAGAAGAGATTTATGAATCACTATTGAATCGCGAAGCGGAACAGACCACCGGACTCGGTGAAGGTATAGCCTTCCCACATGCCAGACTTGCCGGGTTGACCAAAATTCATATTGTCATTGGCTTTTCAAAAGCTGGTATTGATTTTAAATCTTTAGATCACAAACCTGTACACTGTTTTATCCTGATTCTGGTTGACCGCACCAAACCGAATGAATTATTGAAAACTCGGGCAGCTATCGCCAAACTTTTTTCACGAAAAAAGCTTCGCGAAGCGATGTCTCAGGCTACTTCAAGTCAAGAACTACATAATATCATAACTGTAAGCGATATTCCGGTAGATTATGAAATCACTGCAAAAGATATAATGCGACCCTGTGTCGCTCATATTGCACCGGAATTGACAATTCGCGATGCGGCCAGAGAACTCCACCGACATCATATTGATTCATTGCCGGTGATAGATGAACAGAAAAAATTTCATGGAGAAATATCATGTCATGATCTCTTCGCTTATGGTCTGCCGGATTTTTTCAATAACCTCCATGTGATCTCATTTGTCAAACACATGAATCCTTTTGAGAAATATTTTACGGTGGATAAAATGCTGAAAGTCGCAGATTTGCTCGAAAAGAAATCAGCTCTGGATTTAGTTATTACTGCTGATGCAACACTGATGGAGATTATTTTTGAGATGACCGTTAAGAATAAAGAGTTTTTATATGTACTGTCAAACGATGGCAAGTTACGGGGAATTCTTGACCGGTATAGTATAATAGATAAAATTTTAATAGCGAGATAATTAATGATAGCATCAATCGTAATATTTTTAATAGCCTATGTTTTTATAGCAACAGAAAAAGTAGAGAAATCAATTGTTGCAGTTATGGGCGCGGTAACGGTTATTGTCTGCGGTTTGATTTCATTCGACGATGCAGTTAATGTCATTGACCTCAATGTAATTTTTCTGCTGGTCGGCATGATGACCTGCGTCGGCGTCCTGGCGGAAACCGGTTTTTTTGAATGGGTGGCGATCTTTGTTGCCAAAAAAATGAAAGGTGATGCGGTCAGAATCCTCATTTCGATGTTGATCGTCACCATGGTTTTTTCCGCCCTGCTGGATAATGTAACAACCATTATCCTGCTTGCGCCGGTGACAATACTGATTACTCAACTCCTGGAAGTACCGACCTTGCCATTTTTAATTTTGGAAGCAATTGCCTCTAATATCGGCGGAACGGCAACTCTGATTGGTGATCCCCCAAATATTATCATCGGTTCAGTCGCTAAATTGTCATTTAATGATTTTCTCTTTAATTTAGCTCCTGGGGTGCTGGTTATTGCAGTAGTTTTTATTATCTCTTCGGTGTTGCTCATGCGCAAACATCTGCATGTGCCTGAACATATCAAAGAGCGGGTAAACCGTGCCTATCCAGCACTGGCAATTCGTGATGCCGGTAATATGAAAAAAGCTCTGGCGGTTTTTGGCTTGATTTTTGTCGGATTTTTTATTCACAATATTTTCAACATACAACCCGGTATTATCGCACTGGGGGGGATGTGTATTATGTTGCTGATATGCAAATCACATACTGAAAATATGCTGAAAGTGGTTGAATGGGATGCTATCCTGTTTTTTGTCGGACTTTTTATTATGATTGGCGCGCTGGAACATAACGGGGTGATTGAATATCTGGCCAAACTAATGATCAATATTTGTGGGGATAATATGATCCTTACTGCGGTAGTTGTACTGGTTGGCAGTGCATTTTTCTCGGCAATCCTGGATAATATACCGTTGGTTATCGCTATGACGCCATTAGTCCAGAAACTGATTGTCAATTCAGGCGGCTCTGAATATGGAGTGCATCCATTGTTCTGGGCCTTGGCACTAGGCGCATGCCTGGGCGGTAACGGTACCTTGGTCGGAGCTTCAGCAAATATTGTTGCATCAAAAATCGGCGCGAGAAATGGCTATCCTATTACGTTTGGGGCATTCCTCAAATACGGCGTCCCGTTTACCATTCAATCTTTGATAATCGCCGTCGCATATTTGTTGCTCCGGTATTTTCTATTTTAACCAGGAGAAGAAAGTTATATTGTATATCATTGGTAGCTGTCTGATGCCCTTGCTGAATATTTTACGGCTTAATAGGTTTTCCTTCTATTGTCCTTAGCCGTGAAGTTGATGGGCTCTTTTTCGCTGATATATCATTCCCAATAGTAATCAAGCCTCGTGTAGGTTGGTGGTGACGTAACACTAGATCAAAAGGGGATATTCACGGTAAATATATTATGAATAAATGCTAGATTCAAGTTTGAACTGCAACTCTCATTCCTTGACGGTAGAAAGCATCTGCCAATCATTGAATTCAAGAAAGCTTCATAACAATTCTTTTATCTCTCGCAAAGGCGCAAAGACGCTAAGTTTTTAATTCATAATGCCACATTCTGAATTTAATTCATCCTGGCTTGATTTCAGCATTTTTCACTGTTTCTGACAGTTTTACAGCATTTAATTTTCAATCAACACTTACCTTCATCGATGAAAGGCAATATCTTTCTATTTTATACTAATAAATATTATTGTTTTTTATCGTCCGGAACTCGCTGTGCCCCTACACCCTACACCCTACAGCATCACTTCACTGTGATTTTTTAATAATTCGTAAACCTCAATATCTGTATTTTTTAATCTTTCACCAAGTGTTTGGAATGGTGGCTTCGATGAACCTTTAAGGAATATATTTAAATCTACGGTAGCACCGTGGCTCAACAGTTTTCTTATCACTTCTAATTTTTCAGCGCGACTTTTGAACTTTGGTGAAAGTGCCGCACTTGATAATGCTGTATAACCATCAGTATCTTTATAGTTGACATTCATCCCATATTTTAACAATAAATCAATCAGCTCAATATTTCCTGTATAGTAGCAACAATACATTAAAGAACTTTCTGTTGCATCGCCTTGAATTGTTGTGTATAGAGACATGTGATCATTTTTAGAAACTCCATGATTTAACAAGTTTTCTATAATATCTAAATTAGGTTTATCTGTTCTAACTGCGTGATATAATATCGACATACGGGCTATCGATTCACCATCATTAAATTCAGTATAAAAATTTGGATTAGCACCTTTATTCAGTAATAACTTTACAATCATTAGACTATTCTTATATACTGCTAATGACAAAGGCGTGTCACCGGTATATTTATCATCATTGAAAGAACTGGTATATCTGAAATTTATTTTTTTGGGGGTTAATAACAGTTTTTCTATTGTAGAAATATTACCTTGTTCAATCGCATCTAAAAGTTGTTCACGAAATATTCTTTGCTTATATTTGGAATAGCAAAACCACAATAAAAATACGCATATGATGCTGCACAGTACTATAATATTCTGTTTCTTTTTCATTGTTTTAACTCAATTTAATTTTGTACCAGTAAGCCATTCACCAAATTTAGTGCCATCAGTACCAGTTCTAATCTTTTTTGTATCTGTTGATATCGGTTGAACAGACATAATGTTTGTTCTAAAGAGAGTGGGGGTTAAAGGATAATAAGTAACCCAGACAGTAGAACTTGTAGTTTGACTAGTAATCTCAGTCCCTAGATATGCGACTGCTGATGTCCAAATGCCACGACTTGAATTACAACCAACACCTGCAAAAAAAGCTATTTTATGACCAACAGCATTTTTCATTTGACCAGGCCCAATAAACAAACTACTCCCGCCTGGTTTAAAATGCCCAGAACCTATACTAGTGCCTGTATCAAAATGTCCCATAAAAATAACTCCAAAGACTTCAGGGCTACCTGTTGTTAGTTTGTTTACTACATGATAGTTATAAGATTCAAGTCTCTTGCTTACTTGTTCTTCCGCTAATGTCAGGCTCACTCCTGTGGTTCTCTGAACAACAAATGTATTAGGAATCCAAAATTGACGTCGAAGAGTATAATTATTGTTTAGATCTACTTCGTTTCGTTCAATATTATATCTACTTGAGCCATTTCTACCTTTCAACCATCCATTAATACCAAAAGCATCACCTACTCGTAGTTTTATTTTTCTCGCTAAGTTAGCGACTGTATCACGACGGGTTTCACGACAAACTTGTGCCCATGGGTTTTCAGAATTTCTGAATATCTTCCATTTTTGGCCAAGATAATCCCACTTTCCTATCGCATCATTCCCCACCATTCCATACAGATTATACCCACCTTTTTCCCCTATCGGATCACGGGTTAGCCACCTGCCTAATTCAGGGCTGTAGTAGCGGTATTTGTATGCGTAGAGATTTGTCTCTTTATCCAGATACTCGGAGCTGAAAGTGAAATCAAAATCATCGGCATTTGAACCGGTTTTAGAGGCGAAGCCACCGAACGGGTTATAATCGTAACTGGCAACATTATTGCCGTTGGTATCAATGTAACCGGTGATATTTTTGTTTGCCGCATAGATTGCGAAGAATGTACCGTTTGCATTGGTTTCAGCGATTAATTCACTGCCGACACGAAGATAGGTTTTCTTCAGACTGTCGTCAGCCCCATCAAAAGTTGCAATAATATAATTGCCGTTCCAGACAAACTTCAGCTCTTGAGCCAATACCCAGTGATCAGTATTCCAGCTATAAATTTTCTTGCTGACTCTTCTCCCATCATAATCATATTTAAACTCAAGTTTCGTGTCGTTCGAGTTTTTCGTGGTCAGCTCAATCAACCGATTTTCGGCGTTGTAGGTGTATGTCCATTTGCCGTCGGAGAGGAGGTTGCCGTCAGCGTCGTAGGTGAAGGTCTGGTCGCGTTTGGGGACGTTGTATGAGCCTGATGCTTTCTGTATCAGCTGTTTATTGTTGGCGGTGTCTTCTTTTATCGCGTAAACTGTAAACGGGATGGTTACTGCACCGGCAATATTATTCACATTTTTGAACATTGCGGTGAAATATTTACCGTCACGTGAAGCTTCAACTACCTGTTCACCGCTGCCGGCGGCACCGGCATCATTACGAATAACCTTTACGGTGGTATCTGCGTCAGCTTCACCGGTTACTGGGAGAACTCCCGGCATCTCAATCTGCGTATACTGATTAAGGTTATTGGCAGTATAAACGGCAGAGCCTTCCGGCGGATTGCTGCCTGCTGCCGTGGACGCGCCGAGTCCGTTACTCGCCCAGTTCCGGTTGCCGATGCCGTCATAGTCATAGCCGAATCCCTGCCCGGGAAGGGCATTGCCGGTTGAATTATATTTAATACCGCCGATAACCTGACCTTTGTCATCATAAGAGTATATCCAGTATGAGCCGTCCGGGAGAGTCAGCTTTGTCCGCTGGTCTTTGTCGTTGTAAACATAAGAGTGGGCTTTTGCAGCCTGTCCGGTCGGGGTGGATGCTATGGAGGTGAGGCGTTTGTACTGATCATAGTCACGGTCAACCAATAGCAAGGTATTTCCTGTAGAGATATTTTTAACCGTGGAGGTATCGAGCATGTCAGTTCCGGGGATACGGAGATAAGTAGCCATGTTGGTGCCGTCATCTACTGTTTCAATGCGGTTCATGACATCATAATTGTAATTGGCCGTGGTTTCCGGGGTTGTACCGTTCAGCAACTGCATGGAATTTATTCTCCCGAGAGTGTCATAATTGTATTTAAGTTTACGGTTTAATATATGCGGAACGGTGATAAATCTCGCTCCGCAATATTTAGTATGACTATTTTCAATAAGTTGAAAACAGTCTTGAATTTGTAATTTTCTACAACCCACGTTATTCCCTCATTGAACATTATATATTATTCACTTACAATACTGCTGAACCCGTAAAGTTCCACCCTGAAACAAAACTCAATAATGTCTAAAAAAGATAAAATCAACCTAAAATTATTAAAATCTAATATCGATAGCGGAATAAGAATTTAAGACAGTTGCACCTTTGGAAATAAATAAATTATCCCGCGTTGCATCTTTGGCACAAATTAGTACAAAATTTCAATGCATCAATGCATCAATGCATCAAGGCTTGAACTGTTTGAGCTGACTTAAAAATTACTGTAATTTATCCATAATACCGGTGTATATTATTTTAAACTATTTACCATTTACAACAAGGTTGCACTATGAAAAGTTCTGATATACCTCTTCCCAAAGATTGGGCTGATTTAATTAGGCGGGCGATGATTCATGCTGTTTCGCTGGCTCATTTTGACATCATCTGCGCTTGGAGCCGAACTGCTAATTCTGAGATACAAACTGTCAGACTTCAAGGGCAGATTGATAAACTGCAAACTGAACTGGCACTTACTGCACTTACTCAAAACCAACTGCGGATAATCTCATTGCGGTTCCGGCGGGTTCCGGCTAAAAATCGTCCCTATTACCTGCCGACTGAACGCATGGAGATTCTCAATCATAAAGCTGCTCGTGGGTGGAACCTCAAACAGACTGCCGAAGCCTTTCAAGTTTCCGTTGAGACGGTTGCATCGTGGCTGAAACGCATTGATGATGATTCCCTGATAAATATACCGGTTCCGTGGAACAAATACCCGTCATATTTGCAGTATGTCACTCAACAGCTCAAAAGCCTTATACCGCAACTCGGAAAAAAGAAAATTGCCGAATACTTTACCCGTTCAGGACTCTATCTTGCCGCAACTACGGTCGGCAGATATATCAAAAAAGATCCGCCGGATAAACCGCCAGAAACTGAAGACTCTGTTGTTGCTGACGATAAAGTTAAAGCCATCAAATCAATCCATCCTGGACATACCTGGACGGTTGATCTTACTGTCGTAACGAACTGCGGTGGCTTATGGACTTCGTGGTTGCCTAATGCTCTGCCGCAATGCTGGCCGTTCTGCTGGTGGGTAATGGTTATCATTGATCATTTTTCTCGTAAAGCGGTTGGGTTTGCGGTTTTCAGGAAACAACCAACTTCCAAGGATCTGACCGCTGTGCTCGACAAAGCAGTTGAACAAAACGGTAAAGCTCCGAAATATATTATCTCGGATAAAGGTAGGCAGTTTTTCTGCAACCATTACAAAGACTGGTGTTCGGGTAACAATATCAAGCCAAGATTCGGGGCGGTCGGCAAACATGGCAGTATTGCTATTACTGAACGCTTTATCAAGTCACTTAAATATGAGTGTACCAATCTTATCAGCGTACCGCTTACGCTTGATGATATGCGGCATGAAGTGGCGTTGTATTTTATCTGGTACAACCAATATCGACCGCATGAATATCTTGACGCGCGAACTCCGGAAGAGGTTTATAATCACTCTCCGCCTATCGAAAAAAAGATCTTCAAGCGAGGCTCTGATATTCCGGAGCTGGAACTGCAACTCTCATTCCTTGACGGTAGAAAGCATCTGCCGATCATTGAATTCAAAAAAGCTTCATAACAATTCTTTTATCAAGTATTTTTTTGAGATACCGGCTGACGGAGGTTGCCTGCTGTTTTGATTTCAGCATTTTTCACTGTTTTGGGCAGTTTTGCCACATCTAATTTTCAATTAACACTTACCTTCATCGATGAAAGGCAATATCTTTCTATTTTATACTAATAAATATTATTGTTTTTTATCGTCCGGAACTCGCTGTGCCCCTACAGTAGATATGGGTTTACAGCGTAGGAACAGCGATCTTACTTGTTTTTTGCAGCTTTTACAGCCGACCCTGATTTTTTATTTTGTCCATCATTTATACTTTCAAGAGCTTTTTTTACCGCTTTACGCACATTCGGGTATGCTTCATATTTTTCGGCATATTCCAATGCCTTACGAACGGCTTTGCTTTTGCGTCCTGACAGGGATTCTGCAGCTTGTGCTCTTACACTGTTGTTTTCATTATCCCGTAAAAGATGAATCAGTATTTTATCAACCAGTTTACCTTTATGCAGTGCCAAGGCTCTGGCAAATTCATACAGTTTATCTTCAGGAGCTTCACTTAAATCTTCTCCGTCAAATTTTTTAAGAATTTGTGTCATTTCTATGATGTTACTGTGCTGCAATAGTAAACTGGCTATCGCCAACTTAGAAAATTGTTCCTTCATAACTCCTTTTCTAAAGTCCATCCAAAGCATTGTTTTTAATTTTTTACTTAATTTTTTATAGCTATAGGTCATACATAACAAGAGCATATCTTTTATGCTATTGGCATCCTCATTATTGGCAAGAATGTATTGGGTTAAATCAGGGGTTAAATCAGGAATATAAATACCCTTCTTATATAATTCATCACATGTGTCCTAACAATTTTTAAAAAAGATTAAAAAGAGAGTGGAGCAACCTTATCCGTAAAGTATATTACGGTAACTCAAAAAAAGGAGGACTCCACAATGATAAATACATCGTTAAGTTTGTTTCGTCAAGTATTGAATCTAATTCCCAAGCGTGAATTTGAAAAAATTATCATGGAACATCATGGAAACAAGTATAAACAGAGTTTTGACAGCTGGGGACATTTTGTTTCTATGATATTCTGCCAATTGGCTCATGCAAACAGTTTGCGGGAGATTTGC
>JAKIUY010000209.1 GCA_021647315.1 Victivallaceae bacterium | reverse complement strand
ATTTCCTGATTTTTCAGATAAATTACTATTTTACCGGTTATATTCCGGTCTTTACTTTCAAAACTGTCGACTGGCAACTGATTACTGTCGACTGGCATGTAAAATCTCTATTTCGCACGAGTCATTATTTATAATCACAGCGCAGACAGCGTCCGGCTTCACGGCATGCGTCATCTGCGGTAATGGTTTTTTCAACTTCAACTCCGACGGTACGTTCTTCTTTGCTGAGCAATGGATATTCGACCGGGAATTCTTCATCAATATCTTTATCCATATCAACATCAACTTCCGGCAGTTCGAGTACTTCCCAGATGTATTCTTTTTCACCGGGCAGCAGGAACTGGTCGATTGATTTAGCGGCTTTCTGTCCAGAAGCAATCGCTTCGATTACAGTTGATGGACCGAAGACAAAATCACCGCCGACAAACAGGTCACCGATAGCGGTGATACCGGTTTTTTCGTCAGCTTTAACCCATTTGCCATCAATAATTGCGGAATCATCACCTTCCAGCACTGATTCAGGATCAGGGCTGTGTCCGGTTGCCAGAAGAATCAGATCGACTTCGCGCACTTCATCTGAACCGACCATTTCTTCAGGTCGCCTCCGACCGCTTTTGTCAAATTCACCCAGTCGCATGCGGCGTACTGTGGCATTCAAACGACCATTTTCAGATTGTTGAATATCAACGACATTCGCCAGGAATTCGACATTGACACCTTCCACTTCCGCTTCACGTATTTCAATCGGACTGGTCGGCATTTCCTTGCGGGTCCGGCGGTAGATAACGGTAACATTCTCCGCTCCAATACGGTTGGCGATGCGTGAACAGTCAATGGCGACATCGCCACCGCCGATGATTATAACATCTTTACCGACATTGGGTTTTTCTCCTTTAGAAAATTTCTCAAGGAAAGTTATACCCGCGCCTACTCCGGGCAGGTCAACTCCCGGGATGCGTGGAACGGTTTCTTTGCTCGAACCGACGGAAACGAAGATTGACTCGAAACCTTTGGCACGCAGGTCATCAAAAGTTATAAAGCCGCTTTTGCCGACCGAGACTCCGCACTCAATTTTTACTCCGAGTTCTTCCATATTGCGAATCTCTTTTTCCGTTATCGCATGCGGTAACCGGTAATCGGGGATCGCATAACGCAATAACCCACCGGGTTTTTCCTGTTTTTCAAAAACGGTGGTGTCATAGCCCATTAGAGTCAAATAGTATGCACAGCTCAGCCCAGCTGGCCCAGCCCCGATAACCGCGACTTTTTTACCGTTAGGCGGCGCTTTTTCAGGATAAAGATTCGAATAGTCCTCGGTATAGTCACCGATATAGCGTTTGACCGCTCTGACTGCTAACGGTCCTTCAAGATCATCGCGCCGGCATTTTTCAATACACCATTGCGGACATACCCGACCACAGACTGATGGGAATGGGTTATTGCGCAGATGAACGCGCAATGCTTCGTCAAAACGTTTTTCTTTGGCATAAGCCAGGTAAGCCGGAACATTTACTGATGCCGGACAGGCATTGGTACATGGAGCCCACATCATACTGCCGCAAACTCCGGCCCGGCACTCTTTATCGTTGATGTGCTCGATGTATTCGTGTCTGAAATAACGCAAGGTGGAGAGTACCGGATTCGGTGCTGTCTGTCCCAGTCCGCAGAGCGATGTTTTGCCGACGGTATTGGCCAGACTTTCCAGTTTGTCCAGATCTGTCATTGTCCCGCGACCTTCGCATATTCGGGTAATCAGATTGAGCATAATCTTGGTGCCGATCCGGCACGGGGTACATTTACCACACGATTCTTCGGCAATAAACTCAAGAAAATAACGAGCCAAATCAACCATGCAGGTGTCTTCATTCATGACAATCAGGCCACCTGAACCCATAATCGCGCCAAGCTCAGGCAGTGATTCATAGGTTATTGAGGTATTGAGATATTCGCGTGGAATACAACCGCCGGACGGTCCCCCAATCTGAACTGCTTTCAGCTCTTTGCCTTTCGGAATACCGCCGCCCAGATCATAAATAATACTGCCGAGGGATATTCCCATCGGCACTTCGACCAGACCGGAATTATTGATGTCGCCGGCCAGGGCGAATACTTTAGTGCCTTTACTTTTTTCGGTGCCCAGTTTTGCATATTCAGCTCCGCCGTTGGCAATGATATAAGGAATATTGGAGAATGTCTCAACATTATTCAGTACTGTCGGTTTATTAAACAGCCCTTTCTTAGCAGGAAACGGTGGTTTGGGGCGTGGTTCACCGCGTTTGCCTTCTATTGAATGCATCAATGCGGTCTCTTCACCGCAGACAAAGGCCCCAGCACCCATTCTTATTTCAAGATCAAAGTCAAAACCGCTGTTGAAAATATCTTTGCCCAGCAGTTCATATTCGCGTGCATCATCAATGGCTTTCTGAAGCCGTTGAATTGCCAGTGGGTATTCAGCCCGAACATAGACATACCCCTGGTTAGCACCGATTGAATAACCGCAGATGGTCATGGCTTCAATTATACTGTGCGGATCGCCTTCCAGCAGACTGCGATCCATAAATGCTCCCGGATCGCCTTCGTCAGCATTACAGACCACATATTTCTGTTCAGATTTTTCAATTGCGGTGAATCCCCATTTTAATCCAGTCGGGAATCCTGCGCCGCCGCGCCCGCGCAGTCCTGAAGTTTTCACCTCTTCAATTACCGCTTGCTGACTCATTTCAGTTAGTGCCTTACCCAGTGCTTCATAACCGTCGACCGCGATATATTCGTCAATAGATTCAGGGTTGATAATTCCGCAATTACGCAGGGCAATTTTTTCCTGCAATTTGAAAAAATCAATATCGCGAATAGTTTCAAGCACCTCTTTTGTCCCGGGCTTTTTATAGAACAACCGTTCAACAACGCGTCCTTTAAGCAGATGTTCGGTAACGATTTCGCCGGCATCTTCGGGTTTTAATTTCTGATAGAATATGCCTTCAGGGTAAATGATGGCAATCGGGCCGACTTCACACATTCCCATACAACCGGTGGCGATAACTTCGATTTCATCTGCCAAGCCGTTAGCGGTTAATTCGCGTTCAAATGCTGTTTTGATGCTTTCACAACCTGAGGAGATACATGCGCCACCTGCGCATAGCAACACCTGTGCTCTTATCTTATTCATAAATTATCTCCTATTCGTAGTTTTGGTACTGTCAACCCTTACCTATGGTTACAGACCTATTTTCTTACTTAAAATCAATAAAAAACAGAGAAAAACCGTCTTCCCCCTTTTTTATTGCGCTTTTTGATATAAAATCAAGAGAGGTTCCC